>CAYUUB010000280.1:0-3305 GCA_964447725.1 uncultured Oscillospiraceae bacterium | reverse complement strand
GCATCGGCTGCGACGAAACGGTGACGCCGATGGTCGCGCCGGGCAAGCCGATCACGGATTTCATCCTGCACGAACACCAAACGGACGATATGGATAAGGAGGCCGCGGGAAATGAGAAGTGACGCAGTGAAAAAGAGCGTGGAGCGTGCGCCGCACCGTTCGCTGTTTAAGGCGATGGGTTATACGGACGAGGAACTGCAGCGGCCGATGATCGGCGTTGCGAACCCGAAGAGCGAAATCGTGCCCGGGCACTTTCATCTCGACAAGCTTGCCGACGCCGTCAAGGCCGGCGTTCGTATGGCGGGCGGAACGCCCGTCGAGTTCGGGGTGATCGGCGTTTGCGACGGAATCGCAATGGGACACGCGGGCATGCGCTATTCGCTGGCTTCGCGCGAGCTGATCGCCGACGAATGCGAAACCATGGCGACGGCGCACGGTTTCGACGGCATGGTCTTCATGCCCGGCTGCGACAAGATTATCCCCGGCATGCTGATGGCGGCGGCGCGGCTCGACATCCCCGCAATCGTGGTGACGGCGGGTGCGATGCTTTCCTATAGCATGCAAAACGGTGCGAACATCGATCTCAACAGCGTGTTTGAGGCGGTCGGCGCGTATAAGGCGGGCAAGGCGACGGACAAAGACCTTGCGTTTTGCGAAAACAACGCCTGCCCGGGCTGCGGCTCGTGCTCCGGCATGTTTACGGCGAATTCCATGGCCTGCCTGTCCGAGGCGATCGGCATGGCGCTGCCCGGCAATGGCACGATTCCGGCGGTTTACGCCGAGCGGCTGCGCCTGGCCAAGCACGCCGGCATGAAGATCGTCGAGCTGGTGGAAAAGGACATCCGTCCGTCGCAGATACTGACGGAAAAGGCGTTTGTCAACGCGCTCGCCGTCGATATGGCGCTTGGGTGTTCGACAAACTCCGTACTGCACCTGACGGCGATTGCGAACGAAGCGGGCGTAAAGCTCCGGCTCGACACGATCAACGAGATCAGCGCAAAGGTGCCGAACCTCTGCCGGCTCGCGCCGTCCGGCCCGTACCACGTGGAAGACCTTTACAAAGCGGGCGGCGTTTCCGCGGTGATCAAAGAGCTCATGGACAACGGCTATTACGACGGGTCGCTTTTGACCGTTACGGGCGGCGCGATGCGGGACGCGACAGCGAACGCGTCGGTCAAAAACCGCGCAGTTATCCGCAGCTGCGAAGCGCCGTATTCAAAAACCGGCGGAATCGCGATTCTCAGGGGCAACATTGCGCCGGACGGAGCCGTCGTCAAGCGCGCGGCCGTGCTGGACAGCATGCTCGTGCACAGCGGCCCGGCAAAGGTATTCGATTCCGAAGAGAGCGCGATCGCCGCGATTTACGGCATGAAGATTGAAAAAGGCGACGTCGTCGTCATTCGCTACGAAGGCCCGAAAGGCGGGCCGGGCATGCGCGAAATGCTTGGGCCGACGTCCGCCATCGCGGGAATGGGGCTCGATCGCGACGTTGCGCTGATTACCGACGGACGATTCTCCGGCGCGTCGCGCGGGGCGGCCATCGGCCACGTTTCGCCGGAGGCGGCAAGCGGAGGTGCGATCGGGCTGATCCGAAACGGGGATACGATCTCCATCGATATCCCCGCGGGGACGCTGAACGTCGATCTTTCGGAAGAAGAGCTTGCAAAGCGGCGCGAAACTTGGCGGGCGCCGGAGCCGAACGTGAAGAAGGGCTATCTTTCGCGGTATGCAAAAATGGTGTCCTCGGCGGCCGAAGGGGCGGTCGTGAAGTAGCGGCGCATTCGCCGGACACGATATTGATTTAATGAAGACAGGAGGGATTTGCTTGAGACAGATTCAGATTTTCGATACGACCTTGAGGGACGGAGAACAGTCCCCGGGGTGCAGCATGAATATAAAGGAAAAGGTCGAGATGGCGCGTCAATTGGAAGCGCTCGGCGTGGACGTGATCGAGGCGGGGTTCGCCGCGGCGTCGCAGGGCGATTTCAACGCCGTGCGGGCAATCGCAAAGGAGCTCGGAACTGCGAGTGTCGCCAGCCTTGCGCGCGCGCTGGAAAAGGACATCGACAGCGCCTGGGAGGCGGTTAAGTTCGCGGCGCACCCGCGCATCCATGTATTTATCGCCACGTCGGACATCCACATGGAATACAAGCTGAAAAAGACGCGTGAGGAGGTACTTCAGCAGACGCGTGAAATGGTTGCGTATGCAAAAAAATACTGCGACGACGTCGAGTTCTCGGCGGAGGACGCGACCCGCAGCGATCCGGAATTCCTCGGCCGTGTGTTTGAAACGGCGATTGCAGTGGGCGCGACGGTGCTGAACGTTCCGGACACGGTCGGCTATACGACGCCGGAAGAGTTTAAGAAGCTCATCGCATACCTGCGGGCGCATGTGAAGGGCATTGAAAACGCGCGGCTGTCCGTCCACTGCCACGACGACCTCGGCCTTGCGGTCGCGAATTCGCTCGCCGCGATCAAAGCCGGCGTGGACCAGGTGGAATGCACGGTCAACGGGATCGGCGAGCGCGCGGGCAACGCCGCGCTGGAAGAGATCGTTATGAATCTCAAAACGCGCGCGGATTACTACGGCGCGGGCTGCGGCGTGGACAGCACGCAAATTTATAAGAGCAGCCGCCTGCTTTCGAGTATTACGGGCGTGAAGGTGCAGCCGAACAAGGCCATCGTCGGCGAAAACGCATTCGCGCACGAGTCCGGCATCCATCAGCACGGCGTGCTGGCCAACAAGCAGACGTATGAAATCATGGACCCGGCTTCGGTCGGCCTGGCGGAAAACAAGATGGTGCTCGGCAAGCATTCCGGACGCCATGCGTTCAACGAGCGTGTCCACGACCTCGGATTCAGCGTCGACCGCGAGCTGTCGAACATGCTCTTCAAGCGGTTTAAGGATTTGGCGGACAAGAAAAAGACCGTCAGCGACCGCGACATCGAAGCGCTGGTGCGCAGCATCCTTGCCCAGGAGATTCCAAAGTCGTACACGCTCGAACGCTATGTCATCAACTCCGGCAACACGATCACGCCGTCGTCCAGCATCGTTTTGATCAAGGCAAACGGCGAGCGCTCGGAAAAGGTTGCGATCGGCTTCGGCCCGGTGGACGCGTCGTTCAACGCGATCAACAAGATCGTGCGGCGGCCGGTCCGGCTGGACGAATATTCGATCGACGCGGTCACGGAAGGCCGCGACGCGCAGGGCGAGGTCAGCGTAAAGATCAACAGCAAGGGCGAATCGGCCAAAGGCTACGGCCTGAGCACGGACGTGATCGAGGCGAGCATCCTTGCGTATATCA
>CAYUUB010000279.1:0-3308 GCA_964447725.1 uncultured Oscillospiraceae bacterium | reverse complement strand
GCGGTCATCCACATGGACCCGGTCGTGCTCAACGACGCGGAGACGAACCGCCTGCGCGCCGAGGTGGCGGAGATCGTCCATACGCTCGACAAACGCCTCTCCGTGCACGATTTCCGGACCGTGCCGGGCAAGACGCACACGAACCTCGTGTTCGACGTGGTCGTCCCGTACGAATTCGGCATGACCGACGAGCAGGTGCGCAAAGAGGTGCAGTCCCGCGTGCAGCAAAAGGAGGGCGGCTGTTTCGCCGTCGTGCAAATCGACAAATCCCTGATCGAATAAAAACAATGCGGCGCTGAGACGACGCACCAGACAATGGCGAGGAGGAACGACATGCGAACGAAATGGGGCAAAGAAATCGACCCGAACAACGTACTGACGGAATACCCGCGGCCGCAGTTTCAGCGGCAGAGTTACTATAACCTCAACGGCCCGTGGGAGTACGCCTTTGCGCCCGCCGGCGCGCAGACGCCGCCGCAGGTGTTCGAAGGGACGATCCTCGTGCCGTTTTCGCCGGAAAGCGAGCTCTCCGGCGTCGGCAGGGCGCTCTCGCCGGAGCAGTGTCTCTGGTACCGGCGGTTTTTGGAATCGCCGCCGGGCTACGACCCGAACACGGAGGACCTGATCCTCCATTTCGGCGCGGTCGACCAGTTCGCCGAGGTGCGCGTCAACGGCATGTCGGTTGCGAACCACGCGGGCGGCTACCTGCCGTTTTCCGCCGCGATCACGGAATATTTCGTGCCGGGCGCCGCAAACGAGCTGCTCGTGCGCGTACGCGACGAGACGGACGCGGCCTGCTGGTCGCGCGGGAAACAGAGCGGAAAACCCGGCGGCATCTGGTATTCGCCGCAGAGCGGCATCTGGCAGACGGTCTGGATGGAGCGCGTGCCCAAGCGGCGCATCGAGGCGATCCGCATCACGCCGCTGTTCGACACGGCGGAGGTGGAGATCGTCGCCTGGACGAATTGCAACGGCGCGGGCAAGATCCTTTTAAACAGCACGGAGACCGCGTTTTCGGACGGCGTGCCGGTGCGCCTGCCCATGCCGGGATTCACGCCCTGGAGCCCGGAGGAACCGAAGCTCTACCGCTTCTCCCTCTCGATGGAGAAGGACCGCGTGGAGAGCTATTTCGCCATGCGCAAGGTCGCGCTCGGGGCCGACGAAGCGGGCAGGCCGCGTATCTTTCTCAATAACGAGCCGTATTTCCAGAGCGGCGTGCTCGACCAGGGCTACTGGCCGGACGGGCTGTACACCGCGCCGAGCGACGAAGCGATGGTCTGCGACATCGAGCTCATGAAATCCATGGGTTTCAATATGCTTAGAAAGCACATCAAGGTCGAGCCGATGCGCTGGTACTATCACTGCGACCGGCTCGGCATGCTGGTGTGGCAGGACATGATCAACGGCGGCGGCAAATACAAAAAAGCGGCGATCACCGCGCCGCTGCTCTTCGGCAATTCGCATTCCGACAGCGACTACGCCTATTTTTCGCGCGAGGACGTGCGCGGGCGCGAGGCGTATGCGCGCGAGCTGCAAACCATGGTGCATTTGCTTTACAACAGCCCGTGCGTCGTGGCGTGGGTCCCCTTCAACGAGGGCTGGGGCCAGTTCGACGCAAAGCGCGCCGTGGAGCTCGTCCGCTCGATCGACGGCACCCGGCCGATCGACCACGCCAGCGGCTGGCACGATCAGCAGTGCGGCGATTTCAAGAGCCTGCACGTCTATTTCAGGCCCTACCGGTTCCAGCCGGACAAGCAGGGCCGCGCGGTCGTGCTCTCGGAATTCGGCGGCTACGGCCACCGCGTGGAGGAGCACTGCTGGTCCGACCTGGAGTTCGGGTATAAGCGCTGCAGGACGACGGGCGCGCTCATGAAGGCGTTTGAAAAGCTTTACCGCCAGCAGATCGTCCCCGCGAAGCAAAAGGGGCTTTGCGCCTGCGTTTACACGCAGCTTTCGGACGTGGAACAGGAGACCAACGGGTTCGTCACCTACGACCGCGAGGTCGTCAAGTTCGACGTCGAACGCGTGCGCGCGATCAACGCGCTTTTGCAGGACTGACTTTCCTTGAAAGGAAAGTCAGCAAAGGAACTTACGGGATGTGGAGAAAGTTTTTTCGCAAGATGTGAAAATTCAGGATTTTCTAGGTACTTGTCTTTTGAAAGGAAAGTCAGCGAAGGAACTTGCATTTTCCAAAGAAGCATTTCCGTTAAATAGTAAAAGTATCAGCGTATATGCGGCTTCCTTTAAGGAAAACAGGATAAAATTTTTATATACGTTGCTTTCAGGAAAAGCATGGGGAACGATGCGGTCTTTTGCTTCTTTTCTATTGAATGAAAAGAAGAGTAAAATTCTTTTGCATACTTTTCTTTCAGGAAAAGCATAGAGAACGATGCGATCTTTTGCTTCTTTTCTATAATGAAAAAGAAGAGTAAAATTCTTTTGCATACTTTTCTTTCAGGAAAAGCATGGAGAATGATGCGGTCTTTTGCTTCTTTTCTATTGAATGAAAAGAAGAGTAAAATTCTTTTGCATACTTTTCTTTTAAGAAAAGTATGGAGAAAGCGTATTTTTGCATATGGACGAAATAAAAAAAGCGACGGCCGACCCGGATTGCGTCGCAATCCCTGCGGACGGCGAAACGCAGCCGGGAAACGAACCTGAACGGAACGCCGAGGAAAAGCGGGGCTTCCGCAACATCGTCCTGCTGGGCATGACGAGCCTGTTTGCGGACATGTCCACCGAGATGGTCTATCCGCTGATCCCGCTGTACCTCGTTTCGGCGTTCGGCGCGACGCCCGCGCTGGTCGGCGTGATCGAGGGCATTGCGGAGAGCCTGGCGAGCCTTTTAAAGGTCGTTTCCGGCCACATATCCGACCGTTACAAAAACAAAAAAGCGCTGACGATCGTCGGCTACAGCACGGCGCTGATCTATAAGATCGCGCTGATCGTTTCGACCTCGTGGGTCGGCGTGCTGTTTGCGCGCGTCATCGACCGTTTCGGCAAAGGCGTGCGCGTCGCGCCGCGGGACGTGCTCGTCTCCGAAAACGCCGTGGCAGCAAAACAGGGCGCGGCGTTCGGGCTGCACAAGGCGCTGGACATGGCGGGCAGCGCGGCGGGCATCCTGATCGCGTTCCTCATCATGCGCGCGACCGGCGGCGTGGTCGTCTATAAGGAAATCTTCTTTTATTCGATGATCCCCGCCGTGCTGGGCGTTCTCGTTTTGAGCATGGTGCGCGAAAAAAAGCAGCGGCGAGAACCGAAGCGCAAGCTGGAAGTGCGCACCGCCTGGGGCGCGCTGGACACGCGGC
>CAYUUB010000278.1:0-3338 GCA_964447725.1 uncultured Oscillospiraceae bacterium | reverse complement strand
TGTTTCACCCTAAAATGATGCATCGACGAGGGACCGCCAATTGGCGGTCCCTTGATATTACATTCGCAATTTCTTATTCGTTTTCTTTCGTTTCCTCAGCGTCCGGCTTTTCCGTCTCCGCCGGCTTTGCCGGTTCGGATGGTTCGGCGGGTTCCGCCTTGTCAGCCTTCTTCTCCTTCTTCTCTTCCTCGGCCGGTTCCGGAATCTCAGGCGAACGAATGGCGCCTTTTGTCACGAGAATCAGCAGCACAATCCCGGCAACAACGGCAAAGATGCTGATAAACTGCGACGTGGAGAGCGCGCCGACCATGCCCCGTTCGTCCGCGCGGAAAAATTCGATGCCGAAGCGCCACAGCCCGTACAGGATCATATACCAGCTTAAAACCGTGCCGAACGGTTTCTTCTTTCGAAGGACGAGCACCAACACGACCGCCAGAATGAAAAGAAACGCGGACTCCATCAGCTGCGTCGGCAGTCGCGGAACGCCCGCTGGCGCGACCGCGCCTTCCGGAAACACCACGGAAATTGCGCAGTCGCACTCCACGCCGTAGCAGCAGCCCGCGCAGAAGCAGCCGATTCGCCCAAACGCGTGCGCCAGTACAAGCGACGGCGAAAACAGATCGACGAACGCCAGAAACGGCAGCTTGTGTTTCGCCGAATAGATTGCGACCCCGCCAAGCCCGCCGATCAGCGCGCCGTAGAAGACGAAGCCTTCGCGCAGCGTGTGGAGCAGATAGCTCGGGTCTGCAAGAATCTGTTTGAACTCGACGAGCCAGTAAAGGATTTTCGCGCCGATGAAACCGGCGATGATCGCCCACAGCGCGGCGGAAAGAATCTGGTCTTCGTTGAAGCGCATGTACTTATGCGTAAAGATCAGCAGAATGAAGGCGGCGAGCATGCCGCACGCCGTCATCACACCATACATCGGGATCGTCAGCCCGAACACTGTAAAAGTTGGTAACATGTATTCTCCTTAGCCGCTATAGTTAAATGATTTCCGGCAGTATCACATACTGAAAGATGCCGCCCGCAACGGACACCAGCCCGGCGATGATGACGACCGCCAGCAGAATCGTAATGATCCCGGCGATCAGGCCGACCACGCTGCAGACAAAGCCCGCGGTGTTCATGCTGTTTTCCTTCAGTCCGTGCGTCTCGGCAAACTTACGGTTCGAACGGCTGATCGACAAACCAACGATAGAAAGCACCAAACCGACGATTGGAAACCAGGTTACGACCAGGCTTGCGATTCCAAGTACCATTGCGGTTACAGCGTTCTTGTTATGTGTCTGCTCTTCCGGCGTCAACTGTACAAAGTTTTGTTCCATGGTTTCGCCTCCTACGCTTTTATGATTCTCCTGAACCTGCAATTTTCTACGAATAAATTGTAGCACGAACGCAAAGCGCGTGTAAAGCCGCCGTTCGATTGACAAACGGATGCAAAGAGGATATCCTACATATTTAAGATACTTTGGAGGAGAATGGGATGCAGGAACGTTACGATCCACAAACAATCGAGCCCAAATGGCAAAAAATTTGGGCGGACAGCCGTTGCTTTGAAGCCGAGGCCACGGAAGATAAACCGAAATATTACGCCTTGATCGAATTTCCCTATCCTTCCGGACAGGGCTTGCACGTCGGCCATCCGCGTCCGTTCACGGCGATGGACGTCATCGCGCGTAAACGCCGCATGGAAGGCTACAATGTGCTTTATCCGATCGGCTACGACGCGTTCGGCCTGCCGACGGAGAACTATGCCATCAAGACCGGCATCCATCCGGCAAAGGTGACGCACGACAACATCATCCGGTTCCGGGGGCAGCTTCAGCGGCTCGGTTATTCATTCGATTATTCGCGGGAGGTCAACACCTCCGATCCGGACTACTATAAATGGACGCAGTGGATTTTCCTGAAGTTCTTTGAAAAGGGGCTTGCTTATAAGGCGGAGATCCCGATCAACTTCTGCACCTCCTGCAAAGTCGGCCTTGCCAACGAAGAAGTCGTGGACGGCGTTTGCGAACGCTGCGGCGGACAGGTGATCCGCGTGGTGCGTTCGCAGTGGATGCTCAAAATCACGGCGTATGCGCAGCGCCTCATCGACGATCTGGAAACGGTCGATTACCTTGACAAGATCAAGGCCCAGCAGATCAACTGGATCGGCCGGAGCGAGGGCGCGCTGGTCAATTTCCCGCTGGACGGGCTGAACGACCGCCTGACGGTTTATACGACCCGTCCGGACACGCTGTTCGGCGCAACCTATATGGTCGTTTCGCCGGAACACCCGATCGTTGAAAAATACGCCGACAAGATCAAAAATCTCGACGCCGTACACACCTACCAGAAGGCCGCCGCGGCCAAGAGCGACTTTGAACGCAGCGAGCTGGTCAAGGACAAAACCGGCGAACCGCTCGAAGGGATTTTTGCAATCAATCCCGTGAACGGCGAAAAAATCCCTGTCTGGATTTCGGACTACGTGCTCATGGGTTACGGCACCGGCGCGATCATGGCGGTCCCCGCGCACGACGAGCGTGACTACGCCTTTGCAAAGACGTTCGACCTGCCGATCGTCGAAGTCGTAGCGGGAGGCGACGTCTCCAAGGAGGCGTATACCGAATGCCAGCACGGCAGGATGGTCAACTCCGGTTTTCTCGACGGCATGGAAGTGTCCGAGGCGATTCCGGCCATCATCGACTGGCTGGAAAAGAACGGCGTCGGCGAAAAAAAGGTCAACTACAAACTGCGCGACTGGGTCTTTTCGCGCCAGCGCTACTGGGGCGAACCGATCCCGCTGGTCTACTGCGAAAAGTGCGGCTGGGTCCCGGTCCCCTACGATCAGCTCCCGCTGAAACTTCCGATGCTCGATAACTTCACGCCGACCGACGATGGCAGTTCGTGCCTTGCGCGCGCCAAGGACTGGCTGCGGACGACATGCCCCAAATGCGGCGGCCCGGCCACGCGCGAGGCGGACACCATGCCCAACTGGGCCGGTTCCAGCTGGTATTTCCTGCGTTATGCGGATCCGCATAACGACAAAGAATTCGCTTCCAGGGAAGCGCTCGATTACTGGACCCCCGTGGACTGGTACAACGGCGGCATGGAGCACACCACGCTGCATCTGCTGTACTCGCGCTTCTGGCACAAGTTCCTCTATGACTGCGGTCTGGTCCCGACCAGCGAACCTTACAGGAAGCGCACGAGCCACGGCATGGTGCTCGGCTCCAACGGCGAAAAAATGAGCAAATCCCGCGGCAACGTCGTCAATCCGGACGACTACATCCCGGTATACGGCGCGGACGCTTTCCGCATGTACGTCATGTTCATGGGCGCGTTCGACCAGC
>CAYUUB010000277.1:0-3354 GCA_964447725.1 uncultured Oscillospiraceae bacterium | reverse complement strand
TAAAATCGACCTGATTGTCCGGGGGATCTGCTGCTTGAAAGCAGGCATTCCCGGCATAACGGACAACATCCGCGTCATCAGCGTGGTCGGACGGTTTTTGGAACATTCGCGCGTTTATTGGTTTCTCAACGGCGGGGATGAAAAGCTGTTTATATCGTCGGCCGATTTAATGACACGGAACCTCGATCGGCGCATGGAAGTCCTGTGTCCGGTGCAAGACAAGGAAATTGCGCAAAGAATCAAGAGCATGCTGACCTTGCTTTTGGGTGACGTCGAAAAGGGACGCGTCATGCAGCCTGACGGAAGCTATACGCGTTTGGAAGCAGAGGACGGCTGCAAAAATGCGCAGATGCTCGAATATCAGAAGTGTCTGGACGATTACAAGGCGCAACTGCCCCATAAGAAAAAGTTTTTAATACGTACGATACGTCGCGCGCTGGGGAATGCTCTGATATGGCTCGGCCGTCATATTTCCCCGTCTTTATATGTGGAATAGCCGGGTTTAAAGCTCCGGCTCGGCAATAGAAGGCTCGTTCGTTTACCGCATGGCGTAAGCGGCGCAATTTGAAAGTGATAAAAATCTATGTATGGGGGAGGGATCAATGATGAAGGTAGGACTGTTGACAAGCGGTGGAGACTGTCAGGGGCTGAACGCGGTATTGAGAGGCGTTGCAAAAACGCTGTTCGGGTGCATCCCGGATCTGGAGCTGTATGGGATTATCGACGGATATCGCGGCTTAATCGAAGGCGAATGGCGAAAAATGGGACCCGAGGAGTTTTCCGGGATACTGCGTCAGGGCGGGACGATCTTAGGCACGTCGCGCCAGCCGTTTAAAGAGATGCAGACGCGTAACGAAAAAAACACGAACAAGCTGGACATGATGCTTTCAAACTATAAAAAACACGATTTCGACGCCCTTGTGATCATCGGCGGGAACGGCACGCACAAAACGGCTTTCCTGCTCAGCCAAAACGGGGTCAATGTGGTGACGATACCAAAGACGATCGACAACGACGTTTATGGAACCGATCTGACCTTTGGATTTGACAGCGCCGTGGAAAAAGCAACGTACGTAATCGATGCGATCCATACGACGGCGGCGTCGCACGGGCGCGTGTTCGTGATCGAGCTTATGGGCCATAAGGTCGGCTGGATCACGCTGTGCGCAGGCATTGCAGGCGGTGCGGACGTCATACTGATTCCGGAAATTCCGTACGATCTGGAAAGTGTGGTCAAGGCAATCGAACACAGAAACAGCCAGGGCAAGAATTTTTCGATTATCGTGATTGCGGAAGGCGCGCTGACAAAAGACGAGGCGGCGCTGCCCAAAAAAGAACGTAACAATCTGCAGCTTTCACCCGGCAGCAGGCTTGCGAACGTTCTGACCGACCGACTGGAACAGGATGTGAGAACCATCATTCCCGGCCATTTCCAAAGAGGCGGAGACCCAACGTCCACTGACCGCCTGCTCTGCTCCCGGTTTGGCGCCATGGCGGGGGAGCTGGTTAAGAAAGGTTTGTTTGGCAATATGGTTGCACTCAGGGGCAACGAGATTGTTGTGGTGCCGCTTAGTGATGTGGCAGGCAGACTGAAAAGCATTCCCGAGGACTCGGAATTCCTGCATCAGGCGAGGTTGCTGGGAATCTCCCTGGGTGTATAAAACCGCAGCTTCGCAGCGCAAGCGCAATTCAATCGGAATCTGCGAAAAGAGCGCCGCGCGGACGGAACTTGTGCCAGGTTTCGCTGCGGGTGCTCTTACTATGTGTTTCCACCTGCACGGGGTCCAGCGCGTGCGAGAACTCCGGCTCGATCAGCCCGAAACTGCGCCGCTCAATGTCCTTCGGCAAAACCGCCTCCGGTTCCGTTTTCATATGCCTTCCTCCAGTATTTTATGGATCAGCCGCATGTCCAGATGCAAACGGATCTGTTCGCCGAGCAGGTCGTACTGATCGCGCCGGTATTTCTGAAAATCAAATCCGCTTTTACCGATTGAAGCGTCCGAAACGCCTTTTCGCTCACAGAGCGCGGTCAGTATCGCTTTTCGAACGTCCGCGGAATCGAAAAATCCGTGCAGATAGGTGCCGTAAGCATTGCCGCTCTGGCAGCCGTCCCGCAATCCGTTTTCAAGCGACAGAAGCGGCCTTGCACCGTCCCTCGGGATTGTCTCGCCCATGTGGATTTCGTATCCGTCCAGCGCCGCGCCGCTCAGGGCGGATAGCGGCCCCGCGACTTCCAGCGCGGTCGCCTTAACGCGCGTGCGGTGCTTTTCGGCGGCGAACGTCGTGTCCACCGGCAGAAGGCCGAGGCCGTCCGCCGCGCCGCCGCCTTCCGCGCCGGACGCGTCGACGATCTTATTGCCGAGCATCTGGTACCCGCCGCAGATTCCGAGCACCGGCGTTCCGGCGGCGCATTGTTTTTTGATTGCGCTTTCGAGCCCGCTCTGCCGCAGCCACAGCAGGTCGCCGATCGTATTCTTCGTTCCGGGCAGGACAACCATGTCCGGCGCGCCCAGCTCGGAAAGCTTGCGCACATAACGCACACCCACGCCGTGCGTTGCCTCCAGCGCGGCAAAATCGGTAAAATTTGAAAGATGCGGCAGCCGGACGACCGCAATATCGATCAGAGTATGCTCGTATTTCCGTTCGAGCCGTTCGGAGAGGCTGTCCTCGTCGTCGATATCGATTTTCAGGTACGGCAAAACGCCGGCGACTGGCTTTTTTGTCAGCTCTTCGAGCATGACGAGTCCGGGTTTCAACAATTCGACGTCGCCGCGGAACTTGTTGATCACCGTCGCCTTGACGAACGCTTTTTCATCGTCGTCGAGCAGCGCGATGGTCCCGTAAAGCTGTGCGAACACGCCGCCGCGGTCGATATCCCCGACCAGCAGCACCGGAGCTTTCGCCATGCGCGCCATACCCATGTTGACGATGTCGTCCGTTTTCAGGTTGATTTCGGCGGGGCTGCCCGCGCCTTCGATCACGATCACGTCGTATTGCGAAGCCAGCGATTCGTAGGCGCGAAGGATGTCGGGGACCAACTGCTTTTTCATGGCAAAATACGCGCCCGCGTCGTAGTTGCCGCGCACCTCGCCGTTTACGATCACCTGGGACCCGACGTCCGTCACCGGTTTGAGCAAAATCGGGTTCATCCGCACGTCCGGCTCGATTCCGCAGGCTTCGGCCTGCACGACCTGCGCGCGCCCCATCTCAAGTCCGTCGCGGGTGATAAACGAATTGAGCGCCATGTTCTGGCTCTTAAACGGCGCGACCGAGAGCCCTTCCTGCCGGAACGCGGCGCACAAGCCCGCGCAGAGCAGGCTCTTGCCCGCGTTGGACATCGTCCCCTGCACCATG
>CAYUUB010000276.1:0-3370 GCA_964447725.1 uncultured Oscillospiraceae bacterium | reverse complement strand
CCTAAAAATGGAGCTTCCAACATTTGAACTCGACCACTTAATGAGTCGCGTATCGAGGAGCGACAGACATTTGAACTCGACGATATTTTAGTTGCATGTCGAGAAGCAACAGACATTTGAGATACATTCATACCTCTGATTAAATTATACGACGCGCGATACCGAATGTCAATTTCAGGCGGGTAAATTTGCTGCGTTGCTTACAAACTGAATAAATGTGAAGTTCCTTTGCATCCTTTCCTTTTAAGGAAAGGGTGAAGCGGTCCTTACCCCTCGGCCACGTTCGGGTCGAGGAAGGCGACGGCCTTGCCGAGGATGCGCATGTTCCCGCCCGCGCGCAGGACGACCGGCGCATAGCTTGGGTTTTCCGCCATGAGCACGATCTGCGTGTCGTTTTTGTACACGCGGCGCAGCGTCACCGCGCCGTCGAGCACGACGACCGCGACCTCGTGGCTGCGCACGTCCTCCATCATGCGGGCGTAGACGATGTCCCCGTCGTTGATGTTGAGCTTTTCCATGCTGTCGCCCGCAAAGCGGAACGTAAAGTCGCAGCGGATATTCTGCGGTACCTCGTCGTAACAGGCGATGTTCTGCTCGTCGAGCAGCGGCACGCCCTTGAGCGCGCGGTACAGCCGCGGCTTGACGACGGAGCTCGGAAGCGACGTGATCTGGTTCGTGCGCGGCGAAGTGGACGGATAGGCGCGGCGCGTCTCTCCGTCGATGACAAGGTAGTCGACCGTCACGTCGAAAAACTGCGAGAGCTTGACGAGCGTGGAGCGCTTCGTGTTCTCCGTGCCCTTCTCGTAAAAATTGACGATGGTCATATAGGGGATGCCGGACAGGCGCGCAAGCTGCGAACGGTTGATGCCGCGCTCCGCCATCAGAACGTCGAGCTTCTCCGTCATTGTCATGAAACCACCTCGAAAAACGATAGATAAAGTCCGCTTCACGCACGCGGATGGTGCGTCATACAGCAATCATACCCATCCGGAACGAAAAAATCAAGAGAAAATTTACCATACAGCGTAACATTTTTTCGAAATGGGGAAGCGCTGCGATTTTTCCGCGCAAATTCCGGGCCAACCCGCCTTCGGTCCCATGCTGGCGCGCAAAAGTGGCGCATGGATCGCGAAAAGCGTTCATTCGCCGGGTCACCATGACGTCCGGATCAGTTTTTTTGCTTCCTCCGGCGTGAAATATCTGAGCGCGGGTTGCCGGAGGCCGTCTTTTTTCAGCCTTCGCAGAAAATTGTTGCACAAAACTTCGGGAGTGATGTCCTTCGAGCCCCGGCGCAACTGTATCGCCACGATGCTTGAAACGAACCCGAAAAATACGGTGAAGCCGCCGGCCACAACGAGAATGATCGGAGCGCCGGGCGACTTTACGGAGTGAACCAGCAGGATGCCCGTCACCAGCACGAGCAAACCGCAGGCAAGAACGATCAGGCTGGTTTTCAGCCGCTGCTTTGCGTCGCAGATACGGCAGTAACCGCCGGTGCGGCGCGTGAAGTCCCGATAATACGTGGTGGTGACGACGCTGCCGCCGCCACCGGTCGATTTTGTGCCGGTGCTGACCGCCGTTGCGTAGTCGATTTTGTCATACGGCCGCCCGCACGCCGCGCAGCGCGTTTGCTCCTGCGTCAGGTCGTGCACGCATAGCTTCACCCGTTCCTTTTCTCCGGCGGGGACGGCTTGCTTTTGAATATCGCTTTGCATGTTGGCATCCTTTCCGGCCGGCCCTGCCGACTCGTTTATAACTGGATTATACGATTTCTTCCGGTGCGGATGGTATGCAGGCAGCACACGCGCCGGACGCGCAAAAACATTTGCGGCGATTGAAGAACGCGCGTGCCCGCACGCTTGCAATCGGGCCGCAAAAATGGTATTGTAACAAAAAACGGAGGCTGTTTATTTATGGGTAAATACGTGATCAAAGACAACGGTTCCGGGCCGTATTTCGTGCTCAAAGCGGGCAACGGCGAGCCGATCGGCAAATCGGAAAACTATTCCTCGAAGGCCGCCTGCAAAAACGGCATCGAGAGCGTTAAAAAGAACGCGCCGGCCGCCAAGATCGAAGACCAGACCGTCGAGGGCTGGAAGAACCTCAGCAACCCGGTGTTTGAAATCTACGCGGACAAGGCCGGGCAGTTCCGCTTCCGCCTGCGTGCCAAAAACGGCGAACCGATCCTCGCTTCCGAAGGCTATAAAGCGAAGGCTTCCTGCGAAAACGGCATCGAGAGCGTCAGGAAAAACGCAGGCTCCGAAATCGTAGAAGAATAAAGAGCGGATCGTTGCGCGCAAAACGCAATCATCTGCGGCGCCCAATGAATCCAGGCTGGAATTGGATGCGGCGGCATAGCTTGATATGCCGCCGCATTTATCAGCGGACGGCGGCGCCGCCGTATGTTTCGGTATTCACGGAGGAAAGATGATCTCGCTGCTTTCAAGGTGGTTGATCCACGATTATAAAAACTATGCTTCGCCGGACGTGCGCATCGCATACGGCGTGCTTTGCGGTGCGGCCGGCATCGGTTTCAACATCCTGCTGTTCGCCGGCAAGATCGTCGCCGGCATGCTCTCCGGCAGCATCGGCGTGACGGCGGACGCGTTCAACAACCTTTCCGACGCGGGCAGCTCGGTCATCTCCATGATCGGCTTCCGCCTCTCGAGGAGCAAGGCGGACAAGGAGCATCCCTTCGGGCACGGCCGCTTCGAGTACATTGCGGGGCTGATCGTGTCGTTTGTGATCCTCGTGATGGGTTTCGAACTGGCCAAGAGCTCGATCGGCAAGATTTTCGAGCCCGAAGCGGTCACGTTTTCCATGTTGACGGTGGTCATCCTCTGCGCGTCGATCCTCGTCAAGCTCTACATGTTTTTCTATAACCGCGCCGTCGGCAAAAAGATCGATTCCGCGACCATGCGCGCAACCGCGACGGACAGCCTTTCGGACGTTGCGGCGACGGGCGCCGTGCTCCTGACCACGATCGCCTCGCGCTGGACGGACCTGCCGCTGGACGGCTGGGCGGGACTTGCCGTCGCGCTGTTCATCCTCTATTCCGGCGTTATGGCGGCAAAGGACACGATCAGCCCGCTGCTGGGCCAGCCGCCGAGCGAAGCGTTCGTGCAGAAGGTCGAGCGCCTCGTGCTGGAGGAGCCGGATATCGTCGGCGTCCACGACCTGGTCGTGCACGACTACGGGCCCGGGCGGCTGATGGTTTCGCTGCACGCCGAGGTCCCGGCGGACGGCGACATGCTGCTGCTGCACGACACGGTGGACAACGTTGAAAAAAAGCTCCAGCGCGAATGCGGCTGCGAAGCGGTCATCCACATGGACCCGGTCGTGCTCAACGACGCGGAGACGAACCGCCTGC
>CAYUUB010000275.1:0-3387 GCA_964447725.1 uncultured Oscillospiraceae bacterium | reverse complement strand
GCAGGCGACTGGGGGCGCGACTGCGGCTACCGCCTCGGTGAACGGCTGATTCGCGCCCCCAGTCGCCTGCGACGGCGAGGGCCGGGTTGTATGGGATGCCGTGCGCGTAGAGCGCTTCCTGATACCCTCGCGTACGGTTGGCCGCGTGGCTGCTGTCCGAAGGGCCGGCGATCATGCCGGTCGTCCGGCCGCCGGAGCGAAGCAGGACTTCGGTCGCCTCGAAAGCGGCTTTTTTGTCGTCGTAAATCACGGAGGGGACGGCGGGGTCCTTGCTCGTGCAGTACGCGCATACGAATTTCGGCTCCTTGTACGCGGAAAGCGAAACGACCACGTGACTGTGGCAGCCGATGTAGATGATGCCGTCCACCTGCTTGCTGAGCATGTCGTCCACCGTGGCATGGACGAGCGCCGTGCTTTCCCTGCGGTTTTTCGGGCCGTTGCCGTAACGCTTGTAAAAGCGGAGGTTGCCCAGAATGTAATGATAGCCCGCGTCGTCGCAGGCGGCGGCGATGCCGTCCACGATCTCGGGGGCGTTAAAAACCGTCAGGTCTTCGGTCACGATACCGATCGTCCGGCTGCGGCCGCTCTTTAAAAACCTGGCGTTGAGGTTGGGGCGGTAGTTCAATTCTTTTGCAATCGCCAGCACGGCCTCGCGCGTTTCCCGGCTGACCCCGCGTTTGCCGTTGAGCACCTTGCTCACGGTGGCGATGGAAACGTGCGCTTTTTCGGAGATTTCCCGTATGGTTGCCATGTTTGATCTCCCTTTTGCAGCCGGCGTTGCCGAAACGCCGCCAATATTCTCATCAACATGTTAAACGTTATCTATTCGGATTTCAAGAGAAATTTCACGCAAATGCAGTGAATTGGGCAAGAAATGCCGATTGTCAAAGGGAAATTCCGGGAAAAACAGTAAGAAATTAGAAGGGAGGCGTTAAAAATACGATTCGAATACGGTATAACGTTAATAATTGAAAAACGTTTAACTTCGCCCGAAAAAACGCCGTGCGAACGGACCGGCGGCGCATAAATGGGTTGACATCCCCGTTTCCCCGGATTACGATTCGTATAAAGCGGCGGGCATGAAAAACTGAAAATTTTACGGGAGCGAGCGTTAAAACGAAATGGACAATTTGGGAAATCTGGCAAAAAAACGATGGGAAAAAGAAGGAAACGACAGCCCTGTCCCGCAGCGCGGAGCGAAGCGGTATTTCTTCCTGCTCGGCACGCATTTTTGGAAACTGGTCGCGGGTAACCTTCTGTTCCTTGTGTTTTCGATTCCCGTTGTTACGATGCCTGCGTCGCTTGCCGCGCTGAACCGCGTTTGCGTCAAACTGGTGCGGGACGGCAACTGCCTGCTTTGGCAGGAGTTTTGGGCGGAGTGGAAGCAGGGCTTCGTTTCCAGCCTGCTGCTTGGCCTGCCGTACGGAATCGGCATTGCCGCGGGTTATTATCTGGTGAGCCTGGGACTGTCCAACGTGCAGAGCATATACGGCGTGCTGTTCACCGTGCCGGGAATGTTCGCGCTGATCGTTTCGGGGATCTATGGCAGCTGGGCGTTCGTGCTCAAGGCGATGCTCGCGCTGCCAAACCGGGACATTCGCAAAAATGCGCGCACGCTGGCGGCGCTCGAAGGCAAACGCGACCTGATGATTCTCGGCGCGCTGCTGGTTTCGGGCGCGGTTACGTTCTTTTTCTTCCCCCTGTCGCTCATTGCCGTCGTGCTGATCCTGCCGGCGCTCACGCAGTTCACGGTTTGCTTTTTCATCAATCCGCCCGTTCAGGCGCGGGTGATCGCGCCGTTTGAAGCGGCGCAGGCGGAAGCGGCGCCGCCGGAAGGCTGAGCGCTCCGCGGAACATCACGCGTTGCAATCAGCCTTAGTCCCGCCCGGCGTTTTCCTGCGTATCGTTCAATCCGTCGTCCAGCGCTTTTTGGGGCTGCGCCTGCTCCGCATCGAATGCGTCGCAGTAGCCGCCGCATTTTTTTGCACAATACAGCAGATGCGACCGCTGGAGGTTTGCGCAGCAAACGACTACGACGACCCATGTCGACAGGAGCAAAGTGAAAATACAGGCTATAGCGTTGTGGTATGCAATTGTACCGCTTATTGCATAATAAAGGAACATCCCGTCGGCCGCCAGCAAACCGATCAATCCGCCGACGATGTGCTTTCGGTTTTTTTCGGAAATCGCTAAATGGATCAGCGAAATCGGCGCGGTAAACGGCGTCAGGCACCAGAGGAACCAAAACGCATGCTTGATTTTCCACTTGGAATCGCTCAGGCAGGGATATTGCAGCAAGGCCTGCTCCCATTCCTCCCGGCGCCGCGTCTGCTCCTTTGCAGTTGCAATCGTGTATGCGGTTACGTATTCTTTTTTATGCGTGGCGCACTTCAGAATGACGCTGACCCACACCAGCAGCACAAGCATCTGCTCGATGGTCACGATAAACGGTATCCAGCCGTTCAGAAGGAACAATCTCGAGTTGCTGTCGATCGCAAATGTCACGATACAGGCGACTTCCAGCAGAACGCTCCACGTCAGCGCACGCCGGCCTTGCTTTTGCAGTTTTCTGTTGTCTATCGTTTTTCCCATGCGCGCAAGGCATAGCCCGCTCAGGGGGATCAGCGCGATCAACACGAAGATCAACCGGCTCCGAAAACGCTGTGCCGGAGTCGCCGCGGCCGGTGCGGCGGGCGGATTCTCCCGCATCGCCGCCGTTTGCCGGCCCAGCCGCTTTTTCGCTTCGCCTGAAATCCACCAAACCTGAATAACGCCTACGAACCAGCTTGCGAACACCAGAAAGAAAAACGGTATCTCCAAATCGTTCTCAAAAATATTTAGAAAGTGATAACTCGTAGCATACCCCATCAGCAGGGCGGACGACACCGTGGAGAGGACGAAATGGATATAACCGCGGGTTGTCCATCGCTTATGGTCCAGCGTTTTGCCGAGCCATAAAAAACCGGCCCAGTTGAAAAAGGGGATGCAGGAAAGTATGATCCAGCCTGTTTGAACGGGCCTTTTTCGCGTGCGCGTCTGTGATTGCTCCATATCGCTACCTCCCAAGATTGTCCTGCCTTCCGCTTTTTGGGGACTGCTTCCCAATCCGCATCCCGGTCCGGCTTTTCAGCGGTTCCGGGGAATCCGGCCGTCGGTGCGTCCGCGGATTTTGGCGCTTCGCCCCAAAATACAGGATTGTAAACATTTTAGAACATCTTTTTTGCCGGTAGTGCGCAAACTGCGCAAAACAGAACAAAAAACGAACGCGTCCGTGCGGGGATGCGTTCGTGTGTCCGTCAATCGTGAACGGGACGAGCGGGAACAAGCTGAAATTCGGCTCTACACTAAAGATTGGGGTAAAAAGAAAAAAGGAGAAGCATAACGGCT
>CAYUUB010000274.1:0-3403 GCA_964447725.1 uncultured Oscillospiraceae bacterium | reverse complement strand
TTCGACGAGATCGTGGACGTGCAGTTCACCGCGGGCATGGAATCCCAGCTCGACGACGTGGAAGAGGACAAGGTCGGCTGGGTCGACGTACTCGAAAAGTTTTATGGCCCGTTCCACAAGAAGGTCGAAGTGGCGATTGAAAAAGCGCCGCCGGAAAAGATACCGGACGAGGTTTCGGACGTCATCTGCGAAAAATGCGGCGCGAACATGGTCGTCAAGATGGGTCGCTACGGCAAGTTCCTTGCCTGCCCGAACTTCCCGGAATGCCGGAACACGAAGGCCATCGTGGAAAAAATCGACGTCCCGTGCCCCAAATGCGGCGCGCCGATCATCAAGCGCAAGAGTAAAAAAGGCAAGGTGTTTTACGGCTGCGAACGCTATCCCGAATGCGATTTCGTATCCTGGGACAGGCCGACCAAGATGAAATGCCCGGAATGCGGCAGCATGATGGTGCAGAAAATCGGTCAGAACGGCAGCTACATCGCCTGCACGAACAAGGAGTGCGGACACATCCACCGCACGGCAAAGAAGGAAAAAGCGGCACAGGAAGGCGAAGGCTGATGGAATCTGCGCGCGTCTGCGTCGTCGGCGCGGGCCTCGCCGGATGCGAGGCGGCGTTTCAGCTCGCCGAGCGCAATATCGCGGTCGATCTTTACGAGATGAAACCGGGCAGGAAATCGCCCGCGCACCACAGCGACGCGTTCTGCGAGCTGGTGTGCAGCAACTCCCTGCGCTCCGACCGGCTCGAAAACGCGGTCGGCCTGCTCAAGGCGGAGATGCGGCTTCTGGGTTCCATCGTGATCCGCATTGCGGACGAAACGCGCGTTCCCGCGGGCGGCGCGCTCGCGGTCGACCGCGAGGGGTTTGCCGCGCGCATGACGGAGACGATCCGAAGCCATCCGAACATCACGGTGCACGCCGGGGAAGTCGCGAAGGTCCCCGACGCGCCGGCAATCGTCGCGACCGGCCCGCTGACGGACGGCGCGCTGGCCGAAGACGTCGCAAAGCTCGCCGGAGGCGCGCTCCATTTTTACGATGCGGCGGCGCCGATCGTTTCCTACGACTCGCTCGATTTAACGAAGGTTTACCGTGCGTCGCGCTACGGCCGCGGCGACGATTATCTCAACTGCCCGTTTACAAGAGACGAATATTTTGCGTTTTACCGCGCGCTGGTCACGGCGGAGACCGCCGAACTGCATTCCTTTGAAACGCCGCGCGTGTTCGAGGGCTGCATGCCGGTCGAGGTCATGGCGAAACGCGGCGAAATGACGCTCTGCTACGGCCCGCTCAAGCCGGTCGGGCTGGAGCACGGCGGGAAAAAGCCGTTCGCCGTCGCGCAGCTGCGCCAGGACGACAAGGACGGCGAATTGTGGAACATCGTCGGGTTCCAGACGAACCTGAAATTCGGCGAGCAGAAACGCGTTTTCGGCATGATACCGGGGCTGGAGCACGCGGAGTTCGTTCGCTGCGGCGTGATGCACCGCAACACGTTTTTGCCCTCGCCGGGCCTGCTGGATTTCGACTATTCCGTGCGGGCGAACCCGCTGCTGTATTTCGCCGGGCAGATCACCGGCGTGGAAGGCTACGTCGAGTCCGCTTCCAGCGGGCTTGTCGCCGCAATTTCGCTGTCCAGACGGTTAAGGGACGAAGCGCCGACAGACTTTACCGCAAGGACGGCCATCGGCGCGCTGGGGCATTACGTCTCCGGCTACTGCGGCGGGGATTTCCAGCCGATGAATGTGACGTTCGGCATTATGGAGGGCTTGCCGGAGCGGATCCGCAGCAAAAAAGAACGCTATGCCAAAATCGCGGAGCGGTCGCTCAAAATCGTGAAAGAATTGCAAACGAATTGCTGAAAACGGGCGAATTCGCCCGCTTTGTGCTACTATGATAAAAGGCAATACGACTGGCTCGCGGCACGTAAAAGCGGCGGGCGTTTTATAAAAGGAGGATACCCGCTTGGAACTGAGGGGTACGACGATTATCGCCGTTAAAAAGGACGGAAAATGCGCCGTTGCAGGCGACGGACAGGTGACGATGAGCCAGAGCGTCGTGATGAAAGCGACGGCGAAGAAAGTGCGGCGGCTGTACCACGATCAGGTCGTGGTCGGCTTCGCCGGATCGGTCGCGGACGCGTTTTCGCTCTGCGAGCGGTTCGAAAAAAAACTTGAACAATACGGCGGGAACCTTACCCGCTCGGCGGTGTCGCTCGCGCAGGACTGGCGGAACGACAAGATCATGCGCAAGCTCGAAGCGCTCCTGATCGTTGCGAACAAGGAGGAGCTTCTGATCATCTCCGGCACCGGCGAAGTGATCGACCCGGACGACGGCATCGCGGCCATCGGCTCCGGCGGGATGTACGCGCTGGCCGCGGCGAAGGCGCTGAAGACGAACACGGATTTGACCGCGCCCGAAATCGCGGAAAAAGCGCTGCGCATCGCGGGCGAAATCTGCGTCTTTACAAACGGCAACATCGTCGTCGAGGAGGTTTGAACGCAATGGATCTGACACCCAGGGAGATCGTGGACGCGCTGGACAAATATATCATAGGCCAGGACAAGGCGAAGCGCGCGGTCGCAGTCGCGCTTAGAAACCGCTACCGCAGGAGCTGCCTGTCCGACGAGCTGCGCGAGGAGATCACGCCGAAGAACATCGTCATGATCGGGCCGACGGGCGTCGGCAAAACCGAGATCGCCAGACGGCTTGCAAAGCTCGTGGACGCGCCGTTCGTCAAGGTGGAAGCCACGAAATACACCGAGGTCGGCTATGTCGGCCGCGACGTTGAATCCATGGTGCGCGACCTCGTGGACGCGGCCATCCGCATCTGCTTGAACCGCAAGATGGAGGAAGTTAAGCTCATCGCGGAGGCCGCCGCGGAACAGAGGCTGATCGACCTTTTGATGCCGGGCGCGAAAAAGCGCGAGCGTAAGCAGGCGCAAAACCCGTTGCAGATTTTGCTCAACGCGGGCCAGCCGCAAAAGAGCGAGCCGGAACCGAGCGAGGAAGAGAAGGCGAGACGCTACTCCGAACGCGAGCGCGTGACCGCGGAACTGCGCGCGGGTAAGCTGGAAAGCGAACTCGTGGAGGTCGAAGTGGAGGAACAAAACCCCGCGAACGACGCGATGTTCGCCGCGGGCATCGACCTCAACGTCGGAGAGATGTTCGGCGACCTGCTGCCGAAGAAGACGAAGCTGCGCAAGCTCCCCGTGCGGGAGGCGCGGCGCATCCTCGTCCAGCAGGAATCCGAAAAGCGGATCGACATGGACGACGTCCACCGCGAAGCGCTTCAGCGCGCCGAACAGGACGGCATCATCTTTATCGACGAGATCGACAAGATCGCGGGCCCGGACCGCACGGGCGGCGGGCCGGACGTTTCCCGCGAGGGCGTGCAGCGCGACATCCT
>CAYUUB010000273.1:0-3414 GCA_964447725.1 uncultured Oscillospiraceae bacterium | reverse complement strand
TAATTAGAAAAATACAGATACAGATACGCCGAGTAAAATTCCTTTTGAATCTGACTGTTTAGCAGCGTTTGAACCTTTTCACTGAACATTTTCTCCAGCTCCTTTTCTTTTGTCCGTTCAGGGTGCGTTCAGTCCTTCCTTGGCTTACGGTTGTATTATATCGCATTTTTCCCGTCCATAATGTGTCATTATCACCAACGCCGGCTCAGCCTGCGGGGCGCGCCGGACCCGCTCGGAACCGGAACCGTCAACTTTTTCGTATCATTTCCTTCCGAACGATTTTGTGATAATATTATAATGAAATTTGTAATTTTACGACTTCACCAAACACTCCTTTTCGTCATCTGAAACGACATCGGACCATAAAACAAAATCAAGGAGCGATTGATCAAGCCTATGAACGCGCAAGCAGCACGCAGCATCAAACCGGATAAAAGCAGGACGTCGGCCGAAAAGCTCTCGTTTTTCGAATCTTTCGGATTCCTTTCGGGTGCTTCTTCGATCGGGCTCATCATCACCGACCCGGACGGCGGAATCATTACCTTCAACAAAACCGTTCAGAACATGCTTGGAATCGAGCTTGAAAAATACAGGCACACAAACGTCTGCGAGCTGTATGCAAACCCGGACGATCGTCCGCGGCTGCTCGACATGCTCGCCACGTCGGGTTCGGTACACGATTTCGAAGTCGAAGTCAAGCACGCCAACGGCTCGCGGCGAACCGTCCTTGCTAACGTCGATTATATTGATCGCGACGGCGAGCACCTCTTACTCACTTCACTGTATGACATTACCCAGTTCGTCCAGCGCCGTGCAAGCCAGGCGGCGATCGACGAAAACTACCGGACTTTGTTCAGCAACGCCCCCGTCGGCATTACCGTTACGGACATAGAGGGTAACCTGATCGTCAGCAACAACGCCATCCGCGATATGCTCGGCTACACGCAGGAGGACCTCGCCGATGTTAGCGTGCGCGATTTTTATCTGGTTCCCGGCGACCGTTCGGACCTTCTGGAAATGACGCGCTCATATGGGACCGTACGCGACTTTGAAACGCTCTTTCGCCATCAGGACGGCAGCTCGGTCCCGGTGCTGATCAATACCGACATCATCGAATTCAACGGAAAATCGAACATGCTCCTGACCTCCATACGCGACATCTCCTATATGAAACGCGTCGAGGACGATCTGAAAAAGGAGCGCGATTTTTCCAACGCGGTCCTGAATATCGCCGCGACCCTCATCGTTGTGCTCGACCGTCAGGGCACCATCACGCGCTTCAACAGGGCCTGCGAGCAGGCAAGCGGCTATTCGGCGATCGAGGTTGTCGGAACGAATTTCGGCGATACCAATTTCTTTGATCCGCCCATGACGTCGGAAAAAATAGAAAAACTTCTCAGCGACGATTTCCCCGGCGCTTACGACACCGTCCTGCTTTCGAAAAACGGCGTCCACCGCACGATTTCCTGGACGTTCGCCGCAATATTCAACAATCAGGGACACGCGGAATTCATCATTGCGACGGGGATCGACGTCACCGAGCGCAAAAAAGCCGAAGACGAGTTGCAGCGCGCAAACAAGGAGCTTGCCTCCCGCGTGCAGGCGCTGAAGGAGCGCACACGGGAGATGGACCTGCTCAACGACATGGGCGAACAGTTGCAAAGCTGTCAAAACATAGCGGAAGCCTGCCGGATCAGCATCCAGTACATCAAGCTGATCTGCCCGCTCAGCAGCGGCGCGCTGTATATCATCAAAGATTCGCGCAACCTCGCCGAATCCGCCGGCTCCTGGGGCGAAAACGACTTCTCCGCACCGGTGTTCGAGCCGCTGAGTTGCTGGGCGATTCGCCGCGGCCGCCGTCACCTTATCGACGAGCGGCATCCCGGCCTTCTCTGCGGGCATATCAACGGGCCGGAAAACGGGCAGTACCTTTGCGTACCGCTGACGGTCAACGGCATCGCGATCGGCATTCTGCATCTCAACCACATCGCCTCCGAGGCGGACGACAATCAGCTGGCCGAACAGTATACCGATCACAAAACGCAGATCGTCACCATGGTCGCCGAGCACATCGCGCTCGCGCTCTCGAATCTCAAGCTGAAGGAATCGCTTCGCCAGCAGTCGATCCGCGACGCGCTGACCGGACTGTTCAACCGGCGGTATATGGAGGAAACGCTCGAACGGGAACTCAGCCGTGCGGAACGCGAAGAAAAGCCCGTCGGCGTGATCATGTTCGACATCGACCACTTCAAGCAGTTCAACGATCTCTCCGGGCACGACGCAGGCGACGCGCTTCTGCGCGAACTCGGCGTGTTCCTCAACAAGAGCGTGCGCGGCGGAGACATCGTCTGCCGGTACGGCGGCGAAGAATTTTTAACCGTCCTGCCGGGCGCCGATATCGAAAACGCGCGCGAGCGTGCCGAAGAGCTCCGGCTCGGCGTTAAAAACATGCTGGTTTACCATCTTGGCAAGCCGCTGGCCAAGTGCACAATCTCTCTCGGCGTTGCTGCGTTCCCGAAAAACGCGCGGGACAGCGAAACCCTGCTCAAGGCGGCGGACACCGCGCTCTACCGCGCGAAGAACGAGGGCCGCGACCGGGTCGTTACGATCGGAGATTGAAATTTATCAATAAACAGGCCCGGAGGCATGCCTTCGGGCCTGTTTATTGTATGCCTCTGCTCTTCCTTTTGTAAATTATTCCCGCTGCCCTTGCCTCGCCAGATGAAGTATGATATTCTGCAAAAAAGTTAGTTTCGAAATTGGGGGGCTGCCGATTGAGTCACATGATCGAAGTATCCGGCCTGCAAAAATCGTATGGGTCCGTCCATGCGGTCAAGGGCCTGGATTTTTATGTGGAGCGGGGGAAAATTTTTGCGTTTTTAGGTCCGAACGGCGCGGGAAAATCCACGACCATCGACATCATCTGCACGTTTTTAAAAGCGGACGCAGGCACGGTCGTCGTGGACGGCAATACGCTCGGGAAGGACGACAACGCCATCCGCTCCAGCATCGGCGCGGTGTTTCAGGACGGACTTTTGGACCAGCTGCTCACCGTACAGGAAAATCTCCGCATCCGCGGCGGGTTCTACGGGCTGAAGGGAAAACGGCTCGATCGCGTCATCGACGCGGTTGCGCAGAAGACCGGCATCTCGGAAATTCTCAGGCGCCCGTACGGCAAACTCTCCGGCGGGCAACGGCGTCGCTGCGATATCGCCCGCGCGCTGGTCAACACGCCGAAAATCCTGTTTCTCGACGAGCCGACCACCGGTCTTGATCCGCAGACGCGTAAAAGCGTATGGGAGACCATCGCCTCGCTGCAGCGGGACACGGGCATGACTATCTTCCTTACCACGCACTATATGGAGGAAGCGGCGGAGGCGGACTACGTCATCGTAATCGACGACGGCAACATCG
>CAYUUB010000272.1:0-3429 GCA_964447725.1 uncultured Oscillospiraceae bacterium | reverse complement strand
CTTCCATCGTGGTCATGGTATCTCTCGGAATCGGCATCCGGCAGGCGACCATCGACAGCTATGCCGGAACGGGCAGTCTGACCACCATCCGCGTAAATTCCTGGTCATATGTGGAAAATGGAAGCGGCGGCGGCAGCTCCCGCGAGACGGAGCTGAACAAAAAGTCGGTTTCCGCAATGAAACAAATCGAAGGCGTTCAGACGGTCATGCCGCTCGTAACCATCTACGGCATGCTCAAAAGCGGCAGATATGCGACGGACGCCGCCATTCTCGGCGTTACCGCGGAGGACGCCGAGGAGTTCGGCCTCGAACTCAGCGAGGGCGAATTGCCGGGCAGCGGCGGTTCGACGACCTATGAGATGGTGCTCGGTTCCTGGACGCTGGACAGCTTTTACGACCCCGTCACCTATCGGCAGGCCGTGGACAGCAGCGGGAATTCGAAGGTAACCAGTTCGTCGCGCATGCAGCTGACGTTCGATTACCGCAACATCTATCAGAGCCAGCTGGACTATTCCTCGGACGATACGGACCAGACGCCGCTCGGCAATTATTACACGGTCAAAGTCACCGGCGTCATGAGCCAGGACAACAACGACTATTCCTACTACTGCCTGATGGATATCGATGCGCTTGAAAAACTCGCCAAGGCGAACACGGATTATGTCAGTTACGACAGCAATACGTACGATACCGTGCTGGTCAAATGCACTTCCATCGACTATGTGAAAAGCGTGAAAACCGCGATCGAGGAGATGGGATACGGTACCTACAGCCTGCAGGATGCGGTCGAGGCCGCCGAAGAGAGCACGAAAAACGTGCAGTACCTGCTCGGCGCGATCGGCGGCGTGGCGCTGCTGGTTGCGGCCATCGGCATCATGAACACCATGATGATGAGCATCTTCGAGCGCACCAAGGAAATCGGCATCATCAAGGTGCTCGGCTGCCGTATCGACAACATCGCGGGGCTGTTCCTTGCGGAATCCGCGTATATCGGTCTGTTCGGCGGCGCGCTCGGCCTGGGCCTGAGCTTCGGCATATCGGGTATCCTCAACCAGATACTGGTCAGTTCCGGGCTGCGAAGCATCATCCCGGCCTATCTCGCCTTCGGCGCGGTCGGTTTTTCGATCGTCGTCGCGCTGATTGCGGGCATGTACCCGGCCGTACGGGCAATGAAACTTTCGCCGCTGGCGGCGATCCGAAACGAATAACGCATTCAACGTGCAAAAGCGCCCGCCTGAACAAACAGGCGGGCGCTTATTCGGACGAGCGCTGTCGTTGCTTTTTTCTATTGTTTCATCATCTTTCACCCGTGGACGGAATGCAATTCCGTGCCCGTGTCCCCTGTTTTTTTGCGGCGCGTCCGGGTTCCGTTCCCGGCAAACAAAATTTATGCTTTGCGTTTTTGCGTATCGCAACGTATAATGATGGTTGCCATTGAAAACGAACAGGACATGCTTTATGAAAGTTTATGATATTTCGCGCGAATTGCTGCGCACGCCGCCCTATCCCGGGGACGAACCGCCCAAGCTGACCGCCGTCCACCGCATCAAGGACGGCGAAGCATACAACCTTTCCCGTCTCGAAACCAGCATGCACGCGGGCACGCATGTCGACGCGCCGCTGCATTTTATCCAAAAAGGCAAGGATATCGCGTCCATGTCCCTGGAGGCGTTCGTCGGCGACTGCGTCGTGCTCACCGTTCCGAAAACGCCTCTGGATTCCATGTATTTTATGAAACGGCCGTTCGCGCCGCGCATCCTTTTGCATGGGAAGGGCCAGCTGACCGAAAGCGCCATCGGCTATCTTTATAATCAGGGCCTTGTCCTTATCGGGACCGACAGCCAGTCCATCGGCACGTATTCGGACGAGCTTTCCGCGCATACCGCGCTTTTGACGTACGGCATCGCCGTTGTCGAAAACCTGGACCTGCGCGGCATACCGGACGGTCCGTATACGCTTTGCGCCGCGCCGCTGAAGGTTGCGGGAGCGGAAGGCGCGCCCTGCCGCGCGGTTCTTGTTTCGCAGGACGAATAATTTGGCCCCGCCTTTCCTCCACCCCGCCTTGCCGGTCCGGCAGCGTTTTACGGCGCTGCTTTTATTTATACGGACGGGCCTGCGCGTTACGGCATTTGCTTGTGTCCTCAGCGTGCAAATGGTAAAATGGAGCATGCTTCCGCAAGGGGTCGGTCCGGGTTGCATAAACTATGATACGGGGAGTACGCCATGAATCTTCGCGCTTCGCGGCAGCCGGCGCCGCACGAATCCATTTCAAAGCTCGGCGTTACGCTGATTGCCGCGGCTTTTCTGCTGCTGACGTTCTTTTCGGACCGGCTGCTCCCGTTCGGGCAGTGGATCGCAATGATCTTTATGCTGTGTTTCCTTGCGATCGTGGCGATCCCTCCGCTTTTTAAAAAGGAAAACCGCCGCTTTTCGCTGAGCGCATGCCTGCTCGCGGTCCTGCAGGGCTTTGCGTCGCTTTCCTATCTGTGCAACACCGGCGATCTGCATCCGGCGGTGATCGCGCTGTGCGCGCTTGCGGTGGCGCTGTTTTCTTTCGTGCTCTTTTCCGGCTTGTTCGCCCGCTTTGCAACGCTGCCGCGCCAGCGGCCGGGCGGCGACGGCCTCCGCGTGACGATCTACGTCATGGTGCTGACGCTGTTCGCGCTCTGTCTCGCCTGGTCGGATGTGTTCCCCGCCGACCTTGGCGCGCCGGACACCGTCAACCAGCTGATGCAGGTCGACGGAACGATCCCCTATTCCAACGTCCACACGATTGCGCATACGCTCCTTCTGGCGCTGGTGCGCGCCGTTGATCCGTCGCTCGGGCTGCTCATGGCGCTGTACTATCTTGCAATCGCGTTCCTCTACGGTTTGTTCGGCCGGTTCGCCTATGAGCGCGGCGTTCCTTTTGCCGTGATCATGACCGCGTTTGTGCCGTTCCTCATGCCAAAACTGACGTTCGCGCTGTACACCCAACCGCTGAAGGACCTGCCCTATAGTTTTTGCCTCGGTATCGTCACCTATCTCATGATCCGCTTTCTGGAGGACGGTTCGCTCAAGCGCGGCCAGGCCGTCGCGCTCGGCGTCTGCCTTGCGTTCGCAACGCTCTTTCGTTATAACGGCATCGTCGTTTCCATCGTCGTCGGCGTTTTCTTCCTCGTCGCATACCTGAAAAAACGCCAGTTCGTTTCGCTTGTTTGTTCCGCTGCCGCCGCCGTCGTCTGCGTTGCCGGAGTCGGCCTGGTTTCCCGCAGCGTGCTGCATGCGGAAACGCCGGAAAACGGATTTTCCATGCAGATTTTCGGCACGGGAATTGCCGCCGTCCTGGCAAACGACGGGGACGTAACGCCCGAACAAATGGCCGAACTCGAAGAGATCCTGCCGGTCGACTGGATGTTGGAACACTATGAAAAATGGAACGCGCGCACG
>CAYUUB010000271.1:0-3445 GCA_964447725.1 uncultured Oscillospiraceae bacterium | reverse complement strand
TCCAGCCGAGGTTGTTGCCCATGGTGGTAAGCTCCACGCAGCCGACGATCGCGTAATTGCGCGCGTCTTCTTCGGAGATGCCTTTCTTCTCCAGCGCGGGGACGACCGCCTCGTCGTTAAAAATCTGCGGCATGCCGCTGCCTTTGCCGATCACCTGCGCGCAGCGCGTCAGAAAATGCTCGCCGGAGCCCTCGAACACGCGCGCCGAGAGGTTCGGCTGGGGAAGCAGCAGGTGTTCCTGCGCGCGGAGAAACAAAAACGAAAGGTCGTTTTCGGCGTTTGCGCCGTTTGCGTCCTGCCCGCCGACGGCAACGTTGAAGCCGATCGGGAATCCGGCAAAGTATTTCGCGCTGCCGGAACTGCGCAGGTACACGATCTGGTTAAATTTGAGGAATAAGCATTCGGTGATTTCAAGCGCGTCTTCCTCGCTGATTGCGCCGGATTCGACGTCTTTTTTGTAAAACGGGTAAAGATATTGATCCATGCGACCCGGTGAAAACGAGGACGCGTTGCTTTCCATTTGCAAAATAACGTATAAAAACCAACTGGCCTGCACCGCCTCGCGGTAGGTTTCCGGCGGATTTTCCGCAAGTTTGTCGCAAACACGCGCAATCTCAAGCAATTCCTGCGGGCTCTCCGCGTTGCCGGCCATCTCCCGCGCAAGTTCGGCATACCGCCGCATAAAGAGGCTGGCGCCTTCCAGCACAATGATCAGCCCTTCGTAAAACCCCCTGTTTTCGGGACGCGCAGCCTGCGTTCGTTTGGCGATCTCCCGCAGCCCCGCCGGGCCGTACCGAAGCCAGCGAACCGTGTCCGGGCAGATATGGCCCTGCGCGTGGTCGGTCTGGTTGATCTTCGCGACCTTGCCGATGGCGCGCATTTCATCGCCGATGCGCTCGTCGAGCTTGTCTTCCAGCGTCTTTCCCGTCCAGAACGGAAAGATATCGTTTCGAAACGCCTCCACGTCCTCGCCGCGCACCTGAAATTTGTCCTGCGGGCGCGTCGGAAGCGTTTCTATTTCACGTTCGACCCAGCTTAATCCCGATTCAGGGAAAATAACGCCGCCTCGCACGCCAGTCGTGCGGTTGCCGACGATGAGTTCGCCCGGAGCGATTCGAATTTCGATTTTGGAAAGAGATTCTTTCAGAGCCAGAGCGCGCTTAATATTCCGCGGTAAATCGGGGTTGCTGCGATAGACGTCCGTAACGATCTTCGCCTGCTCGATCGACATAAACCGCTCTTCGGCAAACATTTCATCCTTCAATTTTTGAACGCGAAGTCTCAGCGGCAGCTGATCGATTGTCGTTTTCATTTCGGATTGTCCTCTGGCTGATTGTAGGTTCTGTAAGAAATAGAAGTTCTTTCAAATGGAACGATACTCTTTAAGAATGTAAGAATTCTATCATGTAGTTTGCCAAAGGAAAACCGTTTGCCGTGTCCAAAAGGTATACTATTATGAACCGATTGCCCGATCCGCCGCTTCCTTGTGGCGGTATTCGCGCGTCGACATGCCCGTATATGCGCGAAAAGCCCTGTAAAAGAACTTCGGCGAGTGATAGCCGGTCTGATATGCAATCTCCTCCGTGTTCATCCCGGAGGCGACGAGCATGGCCTTTGCGGTCTCCATGCGAAGGGAATTGAGGTATTCCATGAGCGTAACGCCCGTCTTCCGTTTGAACTCCCGGCTTAAATAGGACTTGCTGACATACACCATATCGGCCAGTTGCTGGACGCCGATTCGCTCGGTCATGTGATCCTGCATATAGACGACCACGCGGCTGATCATGTCGCTTTCGAAGCGCTTTTCGAAGCAATGCCGCGCGATCAGCAGCGCCACGCTCTTCGTATAGTGATCCATAAGCGATTTACACGGATGTTTGCTCTTGTACTCGGCATGAAGGCTTTCAAGGAGCCATTTAAGCTGCGCGTCCTTGTCCTGTATACGGATGATATCCGGGATTTCGAGGCCCGGAATGTCCACCCAGATGCAGATGATTTCCTGATGATGGTTAAACTGCAGGCATTCCGTATGATACATGCCCTTGGGATAGATCACGGTATCATAAAACGAGGCCTGCACCGATGTTTCGCCCGAAATGACGCGCGCGTTGCCGTAAAGAAAATACAGCAGCTCGATGCACTCGTGCTTATGCTTTTTGAAATTCCAGATATTGCTCTGCTCGTCAAAGCGCTCGCAGAACAGCACGGGCGTATCCGTCGTCTCCAGCACTCCGCAGAATCCCTCGTATCCGTTTGTCAAAAAATCCATTCCGCATCGCTCCCGTGCCGTTAAATTTAGTCAGGTTTGGTTTTTTCGGTCTGCCTGTCTTTTCCCGACGGAACGCTTTGTTTTGATTCGCGTTACGCGATTTACGTCAGCATGATCTCCACGCCGCTTTGTTCGAGCGATTCGCGGCAGTTGTCCGGCACGTCGTCGGTGATCAAATGCGTCACCTGATTGGCCGGCATAAGCTGCACCACGCCGCGCTTGTTAAACTTGGACGAGTCCGTCAGGATGATGCGCTTGTCGGCGCGCGCCGCCATGGCGCGGACGGCTTCCGCGCGCAGCATGTCAACATTGGAAAAGCCCTGTTTGGGGTCGTATCCGTCGGTGCCGATAAAGAATTTGTCCACATAGAATTCCTCGGCGCACTTGCCGACCAGCGGCCCGCTCATCACCTGCGCGTCCGGATCGTACGAGCCGCCGAGCAGCACGACCCGCGCGCCGGGGATCGAGCGGACATAGCCCGCGATAAACGCCGAATTCGTGATGATGGTCACGTCCCGCTTTGTGCGGACGAGTTCTTCGGCAAGCATGGCGCAGGTCGAGCCGGACTCGATCATGACCGCTTCGCCGCTCGCAACCAGCTCGGACGCCCTTTTTGCGATGCGGCGCTTCACTTCATAGTCGAACGTCATGCGATAACCGATATCGTTCGGGGAAACGCGCATTGCGCAGCCGTGCTGCCTTTGCAAAAGGCCTTTGTGTTCCAGCGTGGCCAGGTCTTTTCGCACCGTAACGGCGGACACGTCGAGGCGCTGGGCCAGGTCGTTGACGTCCAGCGTCTCTTCCTGATTCAGCAGTTCAAGGATCGTAAGGCATCGTTGGTTCATAATATTGTACCAGTCCGTTTTTTTATTGTTTCGGCCGGCGGCTTGTCCGGCCGCTCGCCGACAGTTCCCATTCTATCAGCTTTTGACTTGCTTTGGTTTTCAAAACGTGTCCAATCGTGAACTTGTTCATCGTCTTCCGTGCGATCTGTGCGGCGAAACGGTTCGCCATGGATCGGCAAGGGCGTTTTTTAAAACGCTGCCGGCCCTATTTTTACTACAGCGCCTGTTCCGTCCGCGCGATGATATCGTCCTGCGTCTGGCGCGAAAGCACGTTGAAAAACGCGGAATACCCGGCTACGCGCACAATCAGGTCCTTGTGGTTTTCCGGGTG
>CAYUUB010000270.1:0-3450 GCA_964447725.1 uncultured Oscillospiraceae bacterium | reverse complement strand
CAAGATGCGCGAGGTGCTGCACGTCAGCGACCGGATCACGATCCTGCGCGCGGGCAAGGCGGTCTGTACGCTGGACGCGGACAAGACCGACGGGCGGGAACTCGCAAGCCTGATGATCGGGCGGGAGCTTTCGGAATCGAATTATAAGAAGATTGAATCGGAGCAGGAACCGGTGATCGAACTGGTCGACGTCGATTACAACAAATCGTCCAAGCACAACGGGCTCAACGGCATAACGCTGAAGGTCCGGCGGGGCGAGATCGTCGGTGTCGCAGGCGTGGACGGTAACGGCCAGAGCCAGCTTGCGCAAATCGTGACCGGCGTGATTTGCGCCGAATCGGGAGAGGTGGTCCTGAAAGGCCGCAAGGTTTCGCACGTTACGGCGGCGGACTTCATTGCGCAGAACGTTTCGCATATTCCCGAGGACCGCAACCGCATGGGCCTGATCGGCGACATGACCGTCGAAGAAAACCTGCTGCTCAAGAGCACGCAGAAATGCGAGTTCTGCGAAGCGGGCGGCTGGCGGCTCAAGAAAAAGGCGATGAAGGCCTATACCGACGAAATGCGCGACAAGTACGACATCCGCTGCCGGTCGGGCGAGCAGGAGATCCGGAGCCTTTCCGGCGGCAATCAGCAGAAGGTCATCCTTGCGCGCGAGCTGGAAGCGCAGCCGGACTTGCTCGTCGCCGTGCACCCCACGCGCGGGCTGGACATCGGCGCCACGAGATACGTCCGGGACGCGATGGTTGCCGCGCGCGACAAGGGATGCGCGGTGCTGCTCATCAGCGCGGATTTCGACGAAGTTTTACAGTTGTCCGACCGGATCGTGGTCATGTTCGAAGGCCGGATCATGGGCGAATACCCCGGCGAAAACCCGCCGGTTCAAGCGATCAGCTATGCGATGACGGGCAAATAGGGAGGGGACGGAAAACATGCAACGAAACAAAATTTGGAATCTGCTGGTCCCGATCCTGTCCATCCTGCTGGCGTTCGTCATCGGCATGATCATCATCCTGTGCCTCGGTTCCAATCCGTTCCAGGCGATCGGCTATCTGGTCAAGGGCGCGTTCGGGTCCAGGACGAACCTGGCCAACACGGTCGTACGCTCCATGCCGCTGATCTTTACCGGGCTTTGCACGTGCTTTGCCTATCGCTGTGGCGTGTTCAACCTCGGCGGCGAAGGCCAGTTCCTCTGCGGATCGATGGCGGCGATCACCGTCGCGCTGCTGATCGGCAAATCGGGCTGGTGGGTGACGCTGATCGCGATCTTCGCCGGGACCGTCGCCGGCGGCGTCTGGGGGCTGCTGCCGGGCATTCTGAAGACCTGGCGCGGCCTGAACGAGCTGATCACGACGATCATGTTCAACTATGTCGCAACGCTCTTCATGGGGTACCTGTATACGACCGCACTGCGCGAAGGCAGCGTGCCGCAGACCGCGCCGGTCCCGGAAGCGACGGAGATTGGGCGGATCTTTCCCGGCCTGCGCATCACGTGGGGCATTGTCGTCGCGCTGGTCGTCGGGATCGCGATGTGGTACTTCCTGTTTTATACGTCCAAGGGGTTCCAGTTGCGAGCGGTTGGCCTGAATCCGACGGCGTGCCGCTTCAACGGGCTCTCCGTCAAGCGGTATATGCTCGCTGCGTTCGTCATCTCCGGCGCTGTCGCGGGCCTCGGCGGTGCGTGCGACATCCTCGGTACGCAATTTCGCCTCATCAGCGGCTACGGCAGCGGCTATGGCTTCGACGGCGTTGCCATTGCGCTGATTGCGCAGCTGAACCCGATTGCGACGATGATCGTTGCGTATTTCTTTGCGGTCCTGCGCGTCGGCTCGACGACGATGCAGGTCGGTACCGGCGTTCCGACGAGCGTTGTCGATATCATTCAGGCGCTGGTCATCATTTTTGCCGTGGCGGGTACCGCCGCAATGCACCTGCCGCAGATTCGCAGCTATCTGCAAACCCTGGGTGAAAAGAAGGAGGCGAACTGATATGAACTGGAGCACGATTTCGGAAGTTTTGATCTCGGCGGTTCGTATGGCGACGCCGCTTCTGTTCGTGGCGCTGGCCGAGCTGTTTTCCGAGCGGGCCGGACTGGTCAACATCGGCCTTGACGGGCTGATGTCGTTCGGCGCGCTGGTCGGGTTCCTGGTCTGTTACTGGACGGGAAATCCGTTCCTCGGCGTTCTTTGCGGCGCGCTCGGCGGCGTGCTGGTCAACATGATTTACGCGTTTTGCACCGTTACGCTCGGCGCGCAGCAGATCGTATACGGTATGGCGATCAATATCTTTGCGCCCGCACTGGCTTCGTTTATCTACCGGATCGTGTTCGGCGTGAGTTCCACGCTCGCGCAGGCCACGCTGATGAAGACGGTCGCGATCCCGGTGCTCAAGGACATCCCGTTTATCGGCAAACTGCTCTTCGACCAGACGCCGATGGTGTACGGCGTGTACCTGCTGGTGATCGTCACGGCGATCTACTTCAACCGCACGAAATCCGGCCTCAACTACAAGGCCGTCGGCGAGTACCCCAAGGCGGCGGAGACCATGGGCATCAACGTCGTGCTGCATAAGTACGTCGCCTGCATGATCTGCGGATTTTTAGCCGGCATGGGCGGCGCGTATCTGACGACCTGCTACGTCAACACCTATTCGGACGGTATCGTCGCGGGGCGCGGGTTCATTGCGCTGGCGGCGGTCATCTTCGGCCGGTGGTCGTCGTCCGGGGTGCTGATCGCGTGCCTGCTCTTCGGCTTTTTCGACGCGCTGCAACTCCGGCTGCAGGTTGGGACGGACCTGATTCCGTATCAGCTGTTCCAGATGATTCCGTATGTGATGACGCTGGTTGCGCTGACGATCTTCGGCAGCAGGATCTCCGGGCCGAAGTCGAACGGCAAGCCGTATTTTCGCGAAGAACGGTAAGCTCGCGTCGGTCCACGATGGGTAATCCCGGGCATCGCCCGATTACAAAAATACGATTTGGAGGATATGAGGAGACTATGAAACACGTTTATGCTAAAAAAGCCCTGGCACTGCTGCTCGTGCTGTGCCTTGCATTCGGCGTTTTGACCGCGTGCGGAGAAAAGGAGGAAGCGACGGCTTCCGGCGAAAAGACCTATAAGGTCGCCATGATCTGCGACTCCAGCATTTCGGACGGCGGCTGGGGCGCGGCCTGCTACAACGGCATGATCGGCGCGGCCGAAGTGCTCGGCTGGGAAACCGCCTATACCGATTCCATCGACCAGTCCGCCTATGCCGACACGATGATCAGCTACTGTGACCTCGGCTATGATCTGATCTTTGCGCCCGGCAACCAGTACAGCGACGCGGTCGTTCAGGTGGCCGCGGACTACCCGGACATCTGCTTCGCGGTGCTCAACGGCTCCACCGAGCTGCCTACCGACAACATCATGAGCATGCTGCCCAACGCCGACCAGATCGGCTCCATCGCGG
>CAYUUB010000269.1:0-3461 GCA_964447725.1 uncultured Oscillospiraceae bacterium | reverse complement strand
GTTGGAAGCGTCGTACGGGCCCTTGAGCATCTGCTCCAGCCGGAGCGACTCGATGTCGGCCGCAACGGCTGCGTCCTCGTTTTTGATCTCGTCGACCAGACTGTCGTCCTGCTCCTCTTCCGCCATTTCGATCAGCGTCTTTAAATCCTCGAACCGCGCATACAATTTATTGAACCGCTCCAGTTTATGCTGGAGTTGCTTGACGCGCTGATTGACCTTGTTTGCGTTTTCAACGTCGTTCCAGAAGTCTGTCGCGCCCATCTGCTCGTCCAGCGCGGCAAGTTCCTTTTGAATCTTTTCCGGGTCGAGCGCAGCCTTGCATTCGTCAAGCTGCCCTTCGAACGCGTCCAGATTCATTTTATATTCGTCCAACGGGATCATTGTTTTCTCTTCCTCTCGCTTTTACCGTATTCGCTCTCGTTACGCCGTGCGGTTCGTTCCTTGCGCGACGCAGCCCCGTGCGGAAAGCGCTACGCTATCCCGCGCCCGGGGCGCCATGCGGCGAGGCGTGGAGTCATTTGTTTTTGCCGCAGCAGTTCTTGTATTTCTTTCCGCTGCCGCAGGGGCAGGGGTCGTTCCGCCCGACCTTTTTTTCGCCGCGGGAGAACGTTGCGCTCGCGCCGTCGGTTTTCGGTTCGATCGGCTTTGCAAGCTGAACGCGGCGGAGCGGACCTCCGGTCACCTGCATCTGATAGAGCCGGCGTACGGTTTGCTCGCGGATGTTTGCAACCATTTCGTCGAACATCTCAAAGCCTTCGCTCGTGTACGCATAAACCGGGTCGCTTTGCGCATAAGAGCGCAGCCCGATGCCCTGCTTGAGCTGGTCCATCGCGTCGATGTGGTCCATCCAGTGTTCGTCGACGGTGCGCAGCAGAACGACGCGCTCGTTTTCGCGCATATCGATCTCCGCGTCCTCAAGCCGCTTCTGGGTCTCCTGATAGGCTTTGTCGGCGAATTCATAGAGGCGGCCCTCAATGTCTTCCGTGGAAACCTTCTTTTGCTCTTCTTCGCTAAACAGCGGCCTCGGTTTGCGCAGGCAAAGCTTGCAGATTTCAAGCGAAAGCGCGGTAAAGTCCCAGTTTTCACGCGGCGCATGCGGATTGCAGGTATTTTCCACCATGCTGTCGATGGTCTCGTTGACCATGGTGCGGATGCTTTCGCTGAGGTCCTCGCCCATCAGCACACGGTGGCGCTGGCCATAGATGATCTCGCGCTGTTTGTTCATGACGTCGTCGTAACGCAGAACGTTTTTACGCGTTTCAAAGTTCATTGCTTCCACGCGCTTCTGAGCGGCTTCGATCTGCTTGGTGAGCATGCGCATCTCAAGGCGAATCTCCTGCTGCTGGTCCGCGGAGGCGAAGCGGTTGAGCGTGTTCGTCACACGGTCGCCGCCGAACCGGCGCATGAGCTCGTCCTCAAACGAAACGTAAAACTGCGTGGCGCCGCGGTCGCCCTGACGACCGGCGCGGCCGCGAAGCTGGTTGTCGATACGGCGGCTCTCATGCCGCTCGGTGCCAAGGATGAACAGGCCGCCCAGCGCCTCGACTTCGTCGTGCTCCTTGTTGGTGACCGCCTTGTGTGCTTCAAAAAGTTCCTGATACCGTTTGCGCGCCGCCAGGATGTCCGGATCGTTCGTGTCGCCGTGGCCGACGGCCTCTTCGATCAGCCAGTCCTCAAGACCTTCCTGCCTCAGGTCGCGCCGCGCGAGGAAGTCCGGATTGCCGCCGAGCAGGATATCCGTACCACGGCCGGCCATGTTGGTCGCGATGGTGACCTGGCCCTTTTTACCGGCCTGCGCAACGATCTCCGCTTCTTTTGCGTGATACTTCGCGTTCAGCACTTCGTGCTGAATTCCGGCCCGCTTGAGCCTTCCGCTGAGGTATTCGCTGCGTTCGACGCTGATGGTGCCGACCAGGACCGGCTGTCCGGTCTCGTGAATTTTCTTAATGGCTTCGACGATGCTGTCGAACTTGCCCTTTTCGGTCGGGAAGATCGCATCGTCCATATTCGTGCGGCGGAGCGGACGGTTGGTCGGAATCTCGACGACGTCCAGATCGTAAATGCTCATGAACTCGTCCTCTTCGGTCTTGGCGGTGCCCGTCATGCCGGAGAGTTTTTCGTACATACGGAAGTAATTCTGCAGAGTGATGGTCGCGAGCGTCCGGTTCTCTTTTTCGACTTTAACGCCTTCCTTGGCTTCCAGCGCCTGATGCAGGCCTTCGCTGTAGCGCCGCCCGATCATCAGACGGCCGGTGAATTCGTCCACGATGAGCACTTCGTCGTTCTGCACGACATAGTCCTTGTCCCGCTGGAACAGGGCGTTTGCGCGCAACGCCTGCACGATGTGGTGGTTGAGTTCCATATTCTCCGGATCGCTGAGATTTTCGAGCCCGAAGCGTTCCTCGGCTTTGCGCACGCCTTCGCCGGTCAGCTGGACGGTACGCTTTTTAATGTCGCACTGATAGTCGCCGTCCTCTTCGATGTCATCGCCCATGATGCGGTCCGTATTTGACTGCTGCGTCAGGTTCGACCCGCGCGTAAGGCCCTTGACGAACCGGTCGGCCTCGGTGTACATTTCGCTGGATTCCTCACCTTCGCCACTGATGATGAGCGGCGTGCGCGCTTCGTCGATCAGGATCGAGTCGACTTCGTCGATGATTGCATAGGCCAGTTTGCGCTGCACCATCTGTTCGCGGAAGACCACCATGTTGTCGCGCAGGTAATCGAAGCCGAACTCGTTGTTGGTCCCGTACGTGATATCGCTTCGATACGCTTCCTGCTTTTCCTCGCGCTCCATGCCGTTGACGATACAACCGACGCTCATGCCGAGGAAGCGGTAGATCTTGCCCATCCACTGCGCGTCACGCTTTGCCAGATAGTCGTTTACGGTGACGATATGGACGCCATCGCCGTTCAGGCCGTTCAGGTACGCCGGCAGGGTGGCGACCAGCGTCTTGCCTTCGCCCGTTTTCATCTCGGCGATACGGCCCTGATGCAAAACCATGCCGCCAAGCAGCTGCACGTCGAAATGCCGCATGCCGACCGTTCGAACGGCGGCTTCCCGCACGGTGGCAAACGCTTCCACCATGATATCGTCCATCGTTTCGCCGTTTTTCAGACGGTCCTTGAACGTCTGCGTCTGCGCGCGAAGCTGTTCGTCCGTCATCGCCTGCATCTGCGGCTCTATCTCGTTGATATGTTTTACGTACGGCTGCAGCTTGCGTAACCTGCTGGCGCTCGTGTTTCCGAGCAATGTATCCAAAAATCCCATTCGGAAGCTCCTTTTCCTTCTTTTCCGTGGGCGATTGCGATGGTAAAAAGGCATTCGTCCGCATAGTACCCTAATTTGTTAGTATAACAGCAAACGATTCTCCGTGCAACAAAAAGCCCCCGAATACGCGGGAGCTTCTGTAAGAGCGTCAAACATGGGTAACACTTTTTGCCTGGCTAGAGTAGCAACG
>CAYUUB010000268.1:0-3471 GCA_964447725.1 uncultured Oscillospiraceae bacterium | reverse complement strand
GTGGAAAACTCCTTTAAGTTTTAAAGGAGTTGCGGCGGATGCACCGCCGCAGCCGGAAGATACGGGTTAAGGGTTGCGACCCTTAACAGTCCCGATAAATTTTTAAAACTTCTTTCCGTTGGAGGGGAGCTTTGGAAAGTCGGACTATTTTTTTTGCCGGGAGCCGGCGCTTCCGTAATTTGTAGAAAAGTATTGGTACTATGAAACAGTCGACGGCCTTCGAACGGCCGATGTTTACGCCCTCGGCGCTGAGGCAACTGATTATCCCCCTGATCATCGAGCAGATGCTGGCCACGACGGTCGGCATTGCCGACACCGTCATGATCGCTTCCGTCGGCGAGGCGGCGGTGTCCGGCATCTCGCTTGTGGACTCCCTCAACAACCTCATCATCAGCATCCTTGCGGCGCTCTGCACGGGCGGCGCTGTTGTTTGCGCGCAGTATCTCGGCCGGCAGGACGTCTCCAGCGCCCGCAGCTCGGCAAAGCAGCTCGTCTACGTTTCGCTGGCCTTCACCGTCGTCATCGGCGCGGTGCTGCTGACATCGCGGAACTTCTTCATCCGTATCCTGTTCGGTGAAATCGCCGATGACGTGCACGCCAACGCCGCGACCTACCTGCTGCTGACGTCGCTTTCGTTCCCGTTCCTCGGGGTGTACAACGCCTGCGCGGCGCTGTTCCGCTCGATGGGCAATTCCCGCGTGTCGCTGTTCGTCTCCGCGATTATGAACGTCGTCAATATCGGCGGAAACGCGCTGCTCATCTTCGGCTGCGGCTGGGGCGTTGCGGGCGCGGGCACGGCGACGCTCGTTTCCCGCGCGGCGGCGGCGGTGCTCATGCTCGTTCTGATCGCCAATCCCGCCAACGTCATCCACCTGCACAAGGTCTGGAAGGTGCGCCTGGAAGGCGGCCAGATCCGGAGCATCCTCTCCATCGGCGTCCCGAACGGCTTTGAAAACGGCCTGTTCAACTTCGGCAAGCTCATCCTGCAGTCGATCATCTCCACGCTCGGCACCGCCGCGATCGCCGCCAACGCGATCCTGGGCAGCATTTCCAACATCGTCTTCGTGCCCGGCATGGCGATGGGCCTCGCCATGATCACGGTCGTCGGGCAGTGCGTCGGCGCGGGCGACTATGCGCAGGCGAAATACTACGTTAAAAAGATGATGATCCTGACGCATCTCGTGATGATCGCGGTAAACGTCCCGCTGCTCATTTTTTCCAAATGGATCGTCGGCTGGTTCCCGCTTGAGGCGGACGCCGTCGCCGTCTGCCTGCAGGTGCTGCCGGTGCTGTCCGTCCTGCTGATGACCATATGGCCGTATGCCTTCGCCCTGCCGAACGCGCTGCGCGCCGCGGGCGACGCGCGCTTCACCATGATCGTTTCGGCGATCTCGATGTGGACGCTGCGCGTCGGCCTGGGTTACGTTTTTATCCGGTATTTCGGCCTCGGCGTCGCCGGGGCGTGGTATAGTATGTTTATCGACTGGGTCGGGCGCATCGCGTTCTTCGTCCCGCGCTATCTGGGCGGGAAATGGCAGACGAAGACCGTCATTCGCTGAACGGCCGAATGTAAAGGAGAAAATACCGCTTGGTTGAGTTATTCGCCGCCGACATCCGGCAGATCGAACCCCGCGCGGACAAACTGATCCACCTGCTCGACGAGGAGCGGCAAGCCCGCGTCCGCCGGCTCGGCACGTCACCGGACGCGCTCCGGAGCCTCGCAGCGGGGCTGCTGCTGTACGACGCGTTCGGCGAAAACGCGCGAAACGCGAAGTTCGCCCACGGCAAGCGCGGCAAGCCGCACCTGCCCGACCACCGCCCGTTCAACCTCACCCACGCGGGCGATTACGCCGTGCTTGCGCTGTCCGGCAAGTCGGTCGGCGTGGACATCGAGCGCATCCGCGATATCAACTGGAAAAAGCTCTCCAGCCGGTTTTTCCACCCGGACGAGCAGGCGTTCCTTGCAGCCGCGGACGACCCGTGCGCAACGTTTTTCACGATCTGGACGCTCAAGGAAGCATATCTCAAGGCCGAAGGCCAGGGTTTTTCCGTTTCGCCCATCAGTTTTTCGGTCCTGCCATGCGGCGGAATTTCGGCCGTGCTTTCCGGCAACGAAAGTTACCACTTCCGCCGGTTCGACGCGTTCCCGGGCTACCGGCTGAGCGTCTGCGCGCACGAACCCGAAATCCGCGGCGTCGTGCAGATGCGCACGTTTTAACATTTTGGCACAAAAAAAGAACCCGCGGGTTCTTTTTTTGTGCGCTCTTCAGTTCAGGTCAAAACGGAACAGGCAGTGCGAATCACGCAGGCCTTCCCTGTACAGCCCCGTGTACGTCGGCGGCTCGCCGGTTTCAACCAGCTCCCCGTCGAGGTGCTCCAGCGTTTTTCGGGACGCGGCGTTCGTCTCGGAACACGAAACGATCAGATACGGCATTTTGTGCAGGCGCGCAATCCCGAACACCAGCCGGACGGCCTTTTGCGCGTAGGCGTGCCCGCGGTACGGTTCGGACACGGCATAGCCGATGTTTCCGCCGTAATAGGTGTTGCGCACGTAGCCCAGCCGCAGGTCGATCGTGCCGACGCGCGCGCCGTCGCTTTTGCGCACAATGGCGAAATGATAAGCGGGCACGAAGCCGGTCTTTTCGTTCGCCTGCGCAATGCGCTCAATCGTCAGCGTGATCTCGCCGTCGTCCGGCATCGCGAGGTCCTCCTTCGGCGCGCTGTCGATCACGGGGTCGTCGCCCGGCTCCCAGTCCTTGCAGACGTCGATCCACTCGCGCGCGCCGCTGTGGCGGAACAGCTCGTCGCAGGTGAGCTCGATTGCGCTGTTGTCGCTCCCGCAGGCGGGAAAGACGGTCGTAAAGCGTTGCAGCGAGCGGTCGAGATAGACCGCGACGCCCTCCGGAAGGGCGAACGGGCATACGCCGCCGACGGCGCTGCCGGTGTAACGCTCCACCTCGTCGAACGCGAGCATCTTCGCCTTCGCGCCGAAAAACGCCTTGTATTTTTTGTTGTCGACGCGCGCGTCCCCCGCCGTGACGACGAGCACGCAGCCGTCGCCGACCTTGAACGAGAGCGTCTTTGCGATGCGCGCCGGGCGCACGCCGAGCGTCTGCGCCGCAAGCTCCACGGTGGCCGACGAGGTTGCGAATTCCCACACGCGCTCTTCCATGCCGCGCGCGGCAAAATAATCTTTGACTCTCTGAACGGACATGTTTTGTGCTTCCTTTTACAATTGTGAATTCCGTCGCTGAAACGTATTTGAACTATTGTACCACGAAAAAAAAGCGCGCAGCGTGTTTTAAGGCGATTTTTTATTTCGGCCGTCCCGCTTCGCCGGCGCAAAAAACGCCGCGGTCCCGTTCGGAATGCGGCGCTTCATCGGCGTCTTCTTCTTATGCGCGTCAGCGGCGTATCCTCCGCTCCCAGAATCCCCGGTAGCCCTGGCTCATCGCCTGCAGAACGCCCGGA
>CAYUUB010000267.1:0-3478 GCA_964447725.1 uncultured Oscillospiraceae bacterium | reverse complement strand
CTAATCCCTATTATATTCTCTTACCATGCTGTCCGATATTTTAGCACACTCCCGCTAACATTTTGTCGGTCTTTAATCATATTACCTCCGTAATAGAATTTTATCCAAGTACTATAATAATACAATAGCATTCATTCTGTTAGCAATATTATATAGGGGCACTATCGTTCCTCTCTCTTCCCCCTTGCCCCCGTCCCCCAAACCTGCTATATTCACCCCATAGCAACCCCGCAAACCAAATATTTTTAAGGAGCCTGCCCGCAATGAGTAAATACGACGTTCTGTGGGAATACGTCCAAAAAAACGGCGAGCCGACCATCATGCTCACGTTCGCCGAGATTCGCGGCATTACGGGATTCGAACTCGACCATTCGTTCCTGAATTACAAAAAGGAACTCTTCGGGTACGGCTATCGGGTCGGTAAGATCTCCCTCAAGGAAGAAACCGTCGTTTTCCACCGAACCGAGGAAGACCCGGCGCAAACGAAATAACAAGTTTGGATCGTTGCCAGGCGGCCCGTCACCAGGGCGCGCGCACGCTTCGGCGTAATGTCAACGAGCTTATCGCTGTTTGACAACGCCTGAAACAGGTGTTATCACACAATCGAACCCATATCTGACGCTCGATGGCAATTGGAGCCGGGATAGTTTAAGCCAGATATGGGCTTGTTTTATATGCGTGCATTGACATTCGTCGCGCTGCGCGTTAAAATTCTTAAAAACCCACTGTCGAAGCTAGAGGGCAATCGGAGCCCAGAGAGCGCCGGCCGCGGGTTTCTTTGCAGGCACCATTCCGGCACGGGAGGATTTGACATTTGAAAAAACGCGTGGTAAAAAAACACAACGCCGCAAAAGGCTGTTTCATCTGCGGCGTGGACAATCCCTGCGGACTGCACGCGGAGTTCTATGAGCTCGAGGACGGCACGCTCGCCGCGCGGGTTACGCCGAAGGAACGGCACCAAAGCTACCCCGGCCGCGTCCACGGCGGCATCAGCACCGCGCTTCTGGACGAAACCATCGGCAGGGCGATCAACGTTGCGGAGCCGGACACATGGGCGGTCACGGTCGAGATCACGACGCGCTACAAAAAGCCCGTCCCTTACGACGTACCGCTGACAGTCGTCGGCAAAGTGCTGAAAAACAGTCATAGGTTGTTCACTGCCGAGGGTGCGATCCTGCTGCCGGACGGCGAGGTCGCAGTCACCGCAACGGGCACCTACATGAAACTTCCGCTGGAACGCATCGCCGACTTCGACGCGGCGGGCGAAACCTGGGAGCAATACCCGTGCGAGGCCGATCCGCAGTGGATCGACGTTCCGGAGGAGTAGCCTTCGTTCATCAAACGTAATGCAGCAGCCGGCCCGCCTTCACGGCGGGCCGGTTTGTTTTTTCAGTTTTTCAGGCTGTTGAGCGGGGCCGGGACGCGCCCGCCGCGGTGGATGAACTCCGCGCTGGATTCCGTATGTACCGGCATCACCGGCGCGCTGCCGAGCAATCCGCCGAGCTCGATCGTGTCGCCGACCGCTTTTCCCGGCGCTGGGATGATCCGCACGGCGGTGGTCTTGGTGTTGATCATGCCGATGGCCGCTTCGTCCGCGATGATGGCGGATATCGTCTCCGCGCTCGTGTCGCCCGGCACGGCGATCATGTCCAGCCCGACCGAGCAGACGCAGGTCATCGCTTCCAGCTTGTCGATGGTGAGCGTGCCCGCCTGCGCGGCGGCGATCATGCCCTCGTCCTCGGACACGGGGATGAACGCGCCGGACAGTCCGCCGACCTGAGAGGACGCCATCACGCCGCCTTTTTTCACCGCGTCGTTGAGCAGCGCGAGCGCCGCCGTCGTGCCGTGCGTGCCGCAGCGTTCGAGACCGATCGCCTCAAGTATGCGCGCCACGGAATCGCCCTGCGCGGGCGTGGGCGCAAGGCTGAGGTCCACGATGCCGAACGGCACGTTCAGCCGCGTGGACGCTTCGCGCGCGATAAGCTGGCCCATGCGCGTGACCTTGAACGCGGTCTTTTTGATCGTCTCGGCCACAACGTCGATGGGTTCGCCCTTTACCTGTTTGAGCGCATAGCTGACCACGCCCGGGCCGGACACGCCGACGTTGATGACGCACTCCGGCTCGCCGACGCCATGGAACGCGCCCGCCATAAACGGGTTGTCCTCGACGGCGTTGCAAAATACGACGAGCTTGGCGCAGCCGAGTCCCTGCTGCCCGGCGGTCCGTTCGGCGGTTTTCTTGACGATTTCGCCCATCAGGCGCACGGCGTCCATGTTGATGCCCGCGCGCGTGGACGCGACGTTGACGGAGGAGCAGACGTATTTCGTCGCGGCCAGCGCCTCCGGAATGGCGGCGATCAGTTTGCGGTCGCCGGACGTAAAGCCCTTTTGCACGAGAGCGGAGAACCCGCCGATGAAGTCCACGCCGCATTCGCCCGCCGCGCGGTCCATGGCCTCCGCAAACGGCACGTAATCCTCCGTTTCGCTCGCGTCGGCGACAAGCGCCATCGGCGTGACCGAAATGCGCTTGTTGACGATGGGGATGCCCATCTCGCGCTCGATATCGCGCCCGACGGGGACGAGCCGTTCGGCGCAGCGCGTGATCTTGTCGTAAATTTTCCGCGTCGCAACCTTCGCATCGCCGTGCGCGCAGTCGCGCAGCGAAATCCCCATCGTAATGGTGCGGATGTCGAGATGCTCCCGGTCGATCATGTGCTGGGTTTCAAAAATTTCCCGCTTGTTGAGCATGGTTCCGCCTCCTTTCAGATGCGGTGCATCGCGTCGAAGATTTCCTCGCGCTGGATGCGCACGTTCACGCCAAGGCGCGCGGCTTCCTCGTCCAGCGTTTCGCCGACCTTTTCGAACGGGACGCTCGCTTCGCCGACGTCGACGAGCATGACCATGGTGAACATGCCGCCGAGGATGGTCTGGCTGATGTCGAGGACGTTGACGTTGACGCCCGCGAGCGCGACGCAGATGCCGGCGATGATGCCGACGCGGTCGTGCCCGATGACGGTGATGATTGCATGCATAATCATTCTGCTCCATTCAAGCTTTTATTCCCGTGAGTTTACCATAATATATTACCGTAACGCAATGCCGCAAACGGGGATATTACGGCAAATCTTACAATTTTGTGTGTTTCATGCTTCCATATGTAAGCCGCCGCACTGGAAGACGATGATGCTCTCTGCTATACTGACAAGAATCAAACGGGTTCATATGTACCGAAAAAGGATGGCATTTCTCAATGGAAAAAAAGGTCCGTTTCGGAGACTATTGGAAACCGCTGCTAATATGGGTGGCTCTCCTTGCGCTGGCACAACTCTTCGGTGCGGTCATTTCACTTCTGCTGGACAAAATGATTGGAAAACCGGATTATTCGGATGTTACGTCGCTGTTTGGCTATATTGCAATGATAGTATTGCCAATACTCTTCTGCGTCATATTCAAAAAAAGGCAATTGCTGCCTAAAATG
>CAYUUB010000266.1:1630-3486 GCA_964447725.1 uncultured Oscillospiraceae bacterium | reverse complement strand
ATGGGGCTCGAGCAGGCTGCGTACCTGCTTGTGGCAAAGCTGGACTGCTGGCTGTTCATTCAAAGCGATATCTGGCTGTACGGTATGATCGGCGGCCTGTTTGCCGGCATATTTGAAGAAACGGGACGGTATGTTGCATTTCGAACCGTATTGCGCAGGAAGCGTGGAAACGATTATAACGCATTGATGTACGGCGCGGGACACGGTGGCATCGAGGCTTTTTTGCTGGTCGGCGTTACAATGGCGGCAAACATCGTTTACGCGCTCATGCTCAACGCCGGGACGCTCGATTCGGCGATGGGCGCGGCCATCTCGGCGGCGCTGTCGGACGTTGCGCCCGGAATGTTCCTTGCGAGCATTGTGGAACGCATCGGCGCGGTCGCGTTGCATCTGTCGCTTTCGGTTCTCGTTTGGTTCGCGGCGAAAAACAGAAAGGCGTTATGGCTGTTCCCGATCGCCATTCTCCTGCACGCATTGGTGGATGCGGTCGCCGTGATTCTTGCGAGTTATGTGCGAAACGTCTGGCTGATCGAAGGCGTTATCTGTCTGCTAAGCGCAGGGTGCGTCCTGCTGGCGGTTGCCGTCTGGAAACGGCGGCGCGGGCCGGACGTAGTCCAGGCCTGAATTTTGCGAGTAACGCAAACGGGAAGGGTTTCATTTGACCCTTCCCGCTTTTCGCACGCGTTGTTATGAGAGGTTGAGGATTTTATTGCGTACGTCGATGTATTCCTGCGTGGAGATCTCCAGGCGTGCATACCGCTCTTTCAGTGCAACCAGTTCGGCGTTTCGATAGTCGTCGGACTTACCGCCGTCGAGAATCATGCGCCGCTCTTCGTAGTCGGCGGGGTTCGTCTGCCTTGCGTCGCACTGCACGCGCAGGATCTCCATGATGCGGTTGTGCGAATCCGTGCTTTCCGTGCGGGGCATGTCGCCTAGGCGGCGGCAGTCCGCCTGCGCCACTTTTTCAGCGTGGCTTTTCCTAACGAGAAAAACGATCAGTACGACCGCGGCGACAACCAGCAGGATGCCGATCCCGCTCCAGAGCCAACCGCCGGCGCCTACTCTCCAAAATGAATAATTATGGTACATATTCCATGCCCTCCTTGTCGTTATACGTTCTCCGGTTTGGAAAGGACGTTTTATTTTCCTATGGTTTTATCGTAGCTTTCATTTGTGATGAAACCGTGAGGATTGCATCAGGGTTTTTTGAAAATTACCGTATGACAAAAAAGCGCGCGGCCTGTTAAGACCGAACGCTTTTGATAAGGGGGCAACGGTTGCTGCGCTACCGACCGGACTCATCATCGTCTTCATAGACGACGATTTCCTTGATGTTGAACTCCTGCCCCGTGATCATGACGCATTCCCATGCGCCGCATTTGGGGCATTTGCGGTCGTTTTTGAGGTATTCGTATACCTCGCCGCACTTCTTACACTGCACCTCGGCGGTGATGACCTCGGTTTCCAGCGTCGCCTGCTTCATTTCGGTGCCGTCTGTCGCTGCAGGCCAGCATTCTCTTAAGTAGCGCGGAATGATGGTGGACGCTTCGCCGACCTCCACGACCACGCTCGCGATGTCTTTCAGCGGGATGCCGTTTTCCTCCGCGACGAGGCAGACGCGCTTTTGAATTTCGAATACGATTCCAAGCTCGTGCATACGATTACTTCGCGCCGACCGCGCGCTTGACCTTCTTGATGGCGATCTTGCCCTTGCGCTTGAGGATCTGTTTGATGACGACCGGCTTCATTTCGGTGAATTCCACGCCCGCGCCGTCGTACCGGCGGACGAGGTGAATCGCGTCGAACTTGCACTTGGTCGTGCACTGCCCGCAGCCGATGCACATATACTGGTCGAC
>CAYUUB010000266.1:0-1530 GCA_964447725.1 uncultured Oscillospiraceae bacterium | reverse complement strand
CGAACTTGCACTTGGTCGTGCACTGCCCGCAGCCGATGCACATATACTGGTCGACCAGCGTCACGCCGCAGCCGAGGCAGCGGGACGTTTCCAGCTTGACCTGCTCTTCGGTGAGCGTTCCGCGCAGGTCGCGGAACGTTTTGTCCGCGGGCACGTCGCTGCCGAGTGTTTCCGGTTTCTGGCGGGGTGTATGGTCGTAGTCGTCGATGACGGCGCTCTGCTTGTCCAGCTCGATGTATTCCCTGCGGTCGCGGCCAATGGTGAGCGACTGACCGGGATGGACGAAACGGTGGATAGAGATGGCCGCCTGCTTGCCCGCCGCGATCGCGTCGATGGCGAACTTGGGGCCGGTATAGCAGTCCCCGCCGGTAAACACGTCCGCCTGTGCCGACTGGTAGGTAAAGCCGTCCGCCTGCAGCGTGCCGTTTCGGTTTAGTTCCGCCGCGGTGCCTTTGAGCAGGTCGCCCCAGAGGATGCTCTGGCCGATGGTGACGAGCACGTGGTCCGCCGGAACGATGATTGTGTCGGTTTCGTCGTATTTCGGCGAAAACCGGTGTTCTTCGTCGAACACGCTCAGGCAGCGCTTGAACTCCACGCCCGTGACCTTTTCATTTTCAACAATGATTTGTTTCGGCCCGTAGCAGGTGTGGATTTTGATGTTTTCGTCTTCCGCTTCCTCGATTTCCTCGTCCGAAGCGGGCATGATGTCGCGCGACTCGAGGCAGAACAGGTTGACGCTGTCCGTGCCGACGCGGACCGCCGTACGCGCAACGTCGATGGCGACGTTGCCGCCGCCGATCACGACGGTTTTACCGCCGAGATCGATGGATTCGCCGGCGTTGACTCTGCGAAGGAATTCGATGCCGGTCATCGCGTCCGCCGCGTCTTCGCCTTCGATTCCGGCTTTGCGGCCGCCCTGCGCGCCGATTGCGACATAGAACGCGTCGTATCCCTGCCTGCGCAGTTCGTCGAGCGAAACGTCTTTGCCGACGTTTACGCCGGTCTGGAACGATACGCCCATCTGCCGGAGCACGTCGATCTCCGCGTCGATGACGTCTTTTTCAAGGCGGAACGACGGGATGCCGAGCGTCAGCATGCCACCAAGCCGCTGCTCTTTTTCAAACACGGTGATCGTGTAGCCGTCCAGCGCAAGGTAATACGCGCAGCTTAAGCCCGCGGGGCCGGAGCCGACGATCGCGATTTTTTTGTCCGAATAGTCATGGCGCTTTTTCGGGATGAACCGGCCTTCCTGATTCAGCTCCTGCGCCGCGATGAACTTTTTGATCTCGTCGATGGCAATCGGCGAGTCGATTTCGCCGCGCGTGCATGCCTGCTCGCAGCGACGGTTGCAGATACGTCCGCAGACGGCCGGAAGCGGGTTTTCCTTCTTGATCAGTTCCAGCGCTTCCAGGTATTTCCCCTGGGACGCGAGCTTGATGTATCCCTGGATGCCGATGTGCGCGGGACAGTTGGTTTTGCAGGGCGCGGTGCCGGATTCGACCACGTCCTCGCGGTTGAGGCGGTATTCCG
>CAYUUB010000265.1:0-3528 GCA_964447725.1 uncultured Oscillospiraceae bacterium | reverse complement strand
CGTATGCCGCGGCGATGGGCGGCGTGGATGCAGTCGCGTTCACCGGCGGCATTGGAGAAAACAGCGCCCTTGTGCGGAAAAAGAGCCTCGACGGGCTGGAATTTATGGGAATTGTGCTGAGCGAAGCGAAGAACAGCGCCTGCAAATGCGACTGCGAGCTGACCGGCGCGGGCGGAAACGCAAGGATATTCGCAATCGCGGCAGACGAAGAGCTTGTTGTCGCGCGCAAGGCAAAAGCATATTTGGAGGAACTTCACGGGTGATCATAGAGAAGCTGGAGACGGAACATTTTCGGATATTGAACCAGGGAAACGGGGTTTATCGCATCATCGACCCGCTTGGCGTCGGCGGGAACCTGATTATTGGAAACGAGCGGGCGCTGCTTATCGACACCGGGTTCGGGATGAAGGATATACGCGTCCCGGTCCGGGAGGTGACGGACCTTCCGCTGATCGTGATAAACAGCCACGTGCATACCGACCACAGCGGCGGCAACTATTTTTTCGACACGGTGTATATACCGAAGACCGAACGCGACAAGATGTTCGACGGTTCGCTCGACCGGGAACGTGATATGCTCTTTCGGAGCTGGCGGAAAATGCGTCCGCATCTTGCCGAATACATGATCGAAGGCGTCGCGCTGACCGGCCGGCTGGCCAGGACGCGCTATGAGCCGCTGCCGAAGCGCTTCGACCTGGGCGGACGCATTCTGGAGACGGTGGAACTTGCCGGGCATACGCGTGCAAGCTCCATTGTGATCGACCTCAATACGCGCACCGCGTTCGTCGGCGACGCGATCGGCCTGACGACCTGGCTGTTTTTATATCCGGAAGGCACTATCAGCGGATATTCCCGGAGATTGACGGCGTTTTCAAAGCGGGCGGACGTCGACTTTTTGCAGCTTTCGCATAAAACGGAACCGCTCCCGGCTTCGTTTACCGCGTTCAGCGCGGGGTTTGTGATGCGCGCCAACAAGGGCAACTCCGAAATCTGGAAGAACAACCGCTTTACCGTGCCCGTCTACCGCTATGCGGAGACGGACACGCCGTACGGCGAGGTGGAGCTGTTTTATACCGACACGAATATCGGCTGATGCGCCGCGAGCGTCGCTGCGGGCGACGCGGGGAATGATCAAAAGCGTGATTCTTAAAAAAGATAAAACTTGTCGGCGCGCGATTGCAAAACGGCACCGATTGGGCTATACTGCGGGTATGAAACGAATAAAGAAAACCAGAGCGGATATTATCACTTCGATTTTATACGTAGTTTTCGGCCTGATCGTGGCGGCGGCGCTGTACGGTCTTGGTACGCTTGTTTACTCGCTGCTTGGAACGACCGTCGGCAATTCGTATTATGCGGGACTGGCGGAAGACGTGCATGTTGGCGACAGCGTCGATTTTTCGGCGCTGAGTGCGACAAACCCCGAAATCAAGGCGTGGGTCGTGCTGGACGACACGGCGATCGACCTGCCCGTCGTCCAGACGACGGACAACAGCTACTATCTGACGCACCGTTTCGACGAAAAGAAAAACAAACTCGGCACGCCGTTTATCGACATGTCCAACCTCGGGGATTTTTCCGACCGACAGACGGTGATTTATGGGCACGCTGTCAAAAGCGGCGCGATGTTCGGCTCCTTCTGGGAATATGAAAATCCAAACTATTATAAACGCCATCCGGAGCTGAAGCTGTACCTTCCGGACGGTAAGCAGTATACGCTGGCGGTATTTTCGTGCGCGAGGGTGGAGAGCGCGCGCAGCGCGATCCCGCTGTCCTTCTCGAGCGAAAATGCGTTTCTGACATACCTCGACGAGCTGCACGAGCTCTCTGCGTTCGACAGCGACGTATCGTTCGACGAAGGCGACCGGATCGTTTCGTTTTGCGTGAACCTGCCGGATGGCTCCGACGACGGCCTGCTGTTGGTGAGCTGCAAGCTTGTCGGCGACTCTTCGGATGCGCAGGACGCGGACGAGGCGGACACGACGCAGACGCAGACGGACACCGCCGAAACAGAGGACCCGGAGGGATAAAAAGGGAAATTATGGTAGGATCACAGCGCCGCGAAACCAAGCGGCGCTGTGCTTTATGATAACGTGAGAACGGTCGTTTTGCCAGTGAGCGGCATACGCCGGTTTTGCTGTTCAATTTACAGGAAATGTGGTACTCTATATACGTATATCTCAAAACAAAGAAATGGAGGGGACACAGACATGAAGAAAAAACGCGCCTGGATTGCACTGTTTATTTGTGCGGTCATGCTTTCGACACTCGGCTGCGGGTCCGCAATGAAATCGGACACCGCAACCTCGTATGATGTTTCCTATGCAGAGTCCACCGCCATGGAAGAAGCGGCGTATGACGGATATGCAATGTCCGACACCGAATCCACCGTTACGACAAGCGAGACAAACACAGCGGGCGATTTCGACGTTCGCAAGATCGTTTACAACGCGGACATGACCATCACGGCGGACGATCCGGAAAAGACGCTTAACGAGCTTATTGCAAAAACGGAAGAGCTCGGCGGCTATCTTTCGGATTCGTACACGACGACCGACGACGACGGCGCTTACCTGTCTACCGCTACGCTGAAGGTCCCGGCGGACCAGCTCGATACGCTGGTGACCGCCGCGGAAGCCGCAGGCGAGGTTGAGGACTATCGCCTGAGTTCTGACGACATCTCGCTTTCGTATTACGACATGCAGGCGCGGCTGGACAACGCCAAGGCGGAAGAGGAACAGCTCCTTGAAATCCTCGCCAAGTGCGAAACGGTCGAGGATATCCTCGCCGTCCGGGAGAGCCTGTCGAGCGTGCGCGCCGATATCGAAAGCTATACGGCGCAGATGAACCTCTGGGACAACCTTGTGGCATATGCGACGCTTGACGTTACGATCAACCGCACGCCGAAGACGGTCGTGGAAGGCGAAAAGGAACTGATCCAGATCTGGAAAGCCTCGGACGTGTGGGACAAGATGGCGCGCGGATTCAACAACAGCGCCCGGTTTATCGTGAACGCAATCGGCGCGATCGGCATCTTCCTCGCGGTGGCCATCATCCCCGCGGGAATCCTGTTCCTCGCAATCGGGCTGCCGATTATTTTGCACAAGAAGAAAAAACGCCAGAAAGTCGAAGAGCTCAAACGCACTGAGCAATCGATCCCGAAGCCGGACGATACGACAAAGCTGAACGAATAATTTTAAAACTGAACGAGGGGGACACGATAGGTGGTAACAATCAAAGAGGCAGCGACCAAAAAAGAACTGGTCGAATTTATGGAGTTTCCGCTCAAGCTGTATCGCGACAATCCGTATTATGTGCCGGATGTGCTGATGAGTCAGGTGGCGGACATGCAGCGGGACAAAAACCCGGCGTTTGCATACTGCGAGGCGAAATGCTTCCTTGCCTATAAAGACGGCAAAATCGCCGGACGGATCGCGGGAATTCTGAATGAAAAGGCGAATGCGAAATTCGAGAAAAAGTATCTGAATTTTACGCATATCGATTTCATTGACGACGACGAAGTTGTGG
>CAYUUB010000264.1:0-3530 GCA_964447725.1 uncultured Oscillospiraceae bacterium | reverse complement strand
GCGTTACCCCTTCATCTCCTGCAGCATCTCCTTGATTTCCGCGAGCTCCGCTTCCATGTGGTGGAGGTGCTTTTGCACGTCGTCGATCTCCTGCTCGGCTTTGTAGTTGATCGCAAAATCGATGATGGATTCGTGCTTGTCGCGCGCGGCCTGGCGGTTCTGGCTCATCATGATGATCGGCGCCTGGAACGCGGCGATGAACGACAGGATGAGATTGAGGAGGATGAACGGCTTTGGGTCGAAGTGCGTCGTGACGAACGGCAGCACGTTGACAAGCACCCAGCTGGCCAGAAAGCACGCGAAAATGATGATGAACGCCCAGCTTCCACCGAACGCGGCGACCTTGTCCGCAATGCGGTCCGAGCGGCGCGTTTGCACCTCGTACGCCTCGTCCAAACGCGCTGCGACACGCTTTTCGTAATTCTCCACCATGCGGTCGATGCGCGTGAGTTTTTCTTTGTTCAGTTCGATACCGAATCCATGGATATTGGATGCCTTTTCCGGTTTCGCCTTCGGTTTTTCTTTGACTGATGCCATGTAAATCACCTCGTATTCTCTCAAATTGATTTCTGTTTTACCAAGGCATGCTTGCCGAGTAAACGCCCTGCGCGTCCGGTTGCGGTATGCCCGGCCGGTTTAATATGTTATAATTCACAAAAAAGCTGGAGACGGACATGCTGCGAGAATATACCCTGCGAACGAAGACGGACAACTGGACCAACATTACGCGTGATGTGCGCGAGACGATTGCGCAAAGCGGAATTAAAAACGGGAGCTGCATCGTGTATTGCCCTCACACGACGGCCGGAGTGACCATCAACGAAAACACCGACCCGGATGTCGTGCGCGACCTGAGCGTTGCGCTGAATAAAACATATCCCGATCGACCCGAGTTCCGCCATGCGGAGGGGAACAGCGCGGCGCATATGAAAGCGACCGCGGTGGGCAGCGGCGTTACGCTGATCGTTTCCAATGGAAAGCCGCTGCTTGGCGTTTGGCAGGGCGTTTTCTTCTGCGAATTCGACGGGCCGCGGACACGGCGGTATTACGTATCGGTTCAGGGCGAAGGGAACTGAAAAAAGCCCGCCTTCGCCAAGCGCCGCATTTTAGAAACGTACTTTAATACCGCTCGTGTTCGAGTGTATACGGGTCCGTGACGATGGGCTTGCCCTCCTTATCCACCAGCACGCATAATCCGCCGGAATAACCCGAAGCATGGTACAGGTAATTCACACCGGTTTCGCGGTCCACCCAGATTTCGTTCACGTTCGCAATGCCTTTTCCATAGAGCTTGATAAACCGATCGTCCTGACGCATGGAAGCCCTCCCCCGTATTCATCGTAATATAAGTACGATTGCATTATACCATACCCGGCAGGCCGAACGGGAGCGAAGGACGCGGCCTTGACCCTTTGGGAAATGTGTTTTATAGTTTTTTATAACAGCGGGCAAAAACGATGCCGGACTGTGTCAGGAGGCCGTCTATGATATATGAATTTGAGGATGCATTGAAGCCGATCGAACTTTCGGATATTGACGATTCGCGTCTGTGCGCCGGAATGATTTCGCTGGAAGAACTAAAACAGGACGGCGGAGAGCGCATTCGCTTCGGGCTGCCGTGCTTTGAAGAATGCAAAAAGCCGGAATCCCGGTTTCGATCCGTCGTAGAAGTTGCCGACGGGCATATGTTCAGCGTGATTTCGGTGCGGAACGTAGCGAGCGTATACGGCGCGCGCGACCGAATCGGGATGTTCATTCGAAAGAATCTTTTTTTGCTGATTACCATACAGGACACGGACGGAAGCACGACGCGCGCGTTTGAAGACGCCATGCACCGGCTGAATCTGGAAACTGTTTCGATCGAGCGCGTGATCTGCGCGTTTTTCGAGCAACTGGTCTATCAGGACAGCGGCGCGCTGGAATCCTATGAAAACAAAGTCGGCAAGCTGGAGGAACAGATCGAAAACGGCACGACCGGGAAGTCGTTCAACGCGGAAATTCTTTCCATGCGGAGGAAGCTGCTGATCGTGCGCCATTACTATGAACAGATGCTGGACATTTCCGAGACGATGATCGAGAACGACGCCGATCTTTTTTCGGATGAGAACGTCGGGCTTTTCCGAATGCTGCGCGATAAAATCGGGCGGCTTTCCAGCAATACGCAGCTTCTGCGCGATAGCCTCGTGCAGGTGCGTGAAGCGTATATGGCCGCGCTCGACTACAGCGCAAACCGCATTATGAAAGTGTTTACGGTCGTCACGACCGTGTTTTTGCCGCTGACGCTGATCGTCGGCTGGTATGGTATGAACTTCAAGTTCATGCCCGAACTGGGGTGGCGTTTCGGCTATCTCGGCGTGATCGCGCTGAGCATTACGGTCGCGATTTTGAGCATTATCTTTTTTAAGAAGAAAAACCTGCTATAAACGGCGAAAATATCTTTTAAAAGCCGAAAAATGCGAAAAACTGCGGTTTTGCCTGAAAATTACTTGCAATTTTTCCCAGATTGCTTCTATACTATTGAACGGGTCGGGCGGCACGCCGTCCAAAATGTTTCAGCATCGTGCGGATGGCGCGGGCGTTAGGCAAGGAAATCTACCGGCCTCGGGCCGGTTGCCGGTTGGATCGACGAACACTAAGGACCGACGGGATTGCATATGCAGATTCGGGACGCTTGGAAAAAATGGCGGTATCTTGGGTACGATCGTGAAACATGCGAACGCTTTCGGATGGATTCCGTTCGCTCCAACCTGAGAACGTTGAAGCAGATGTCCATATTGGCGCTGGTCCTGTCCGGCGTGGCGAGTGTTATATTTGCATTCGTTACGTTTGACGCGGCGCGGGCGGTGTTCGCGCTCTGCGTATTTGGATTTTTCGTCGTCGTGCTGCTGCATGCGATTTACTTGATAAAAAAAGAACAGAATCAGAAACCGAACGGTGCGAACGGCATGATCCTGCTGGTGTCGATCGTGATTTACCTGATCGGCATATTCACCGGGACGTTTTTTGCAGACGGAGAACTCGGCGTCCTCGTGGTTTGGCTGTTCCTGCTGGTGCAGATTTCATTTGATCTGGCGCCGCTGCAAAATGCGCTGACCGTCATCCCCTGCGCGGTTTTATATATCATATGCAGCCGACTGACGAAGTCCGCGCCGAACGATATCTACGACGCGATTTACTGCACCATATCCGTTGTGGTCGGGTTGGTCCTCTCCCATCATCAAACGCGGCTCGCCATCGATAATACCATAGCGAAAAAATGTCTGACGCAGGCGAATTTTGCGCTTTATCATACCTGCACGACGGACGAGCTGACGGGACTGAGCAATCGGCGCATGGTCTTTGAAAAACTCGACGAAACCTTACAGGGGTGCATGGCGTCCGGGTGCAGCCTTGCCTGCATCGTACTGGACATAGACGATTACAAGCAATACAACGATACGTACGGCCATCCGGAAGGCGACGTTTTGCTCCGGCGCATCGGAGAAACGCTGCGCTCGTATGCCGACGAGCACACGATAAACATCGGCCGG
>CAYUUB010000263.1:0-3538 GCA_964447725.1 uncultured Oscillospiraceae bacterium | reverse complement strand
TCGGCGGCGCGGCCACCTGCATCGGCGGCGCGATCCGCGACCCGCTTTCGGGGCGCGCATTCGTCTATCAGGCAATGCGCTTAACCGGCGCGGCCGACCCGAGGCGGCCCTATTCCGAGACGCTCCCCGGCAAGCTGCCGCAACGAAAACTCGTGACCACCGCCGCCGCGGGATACAGCTCTTACGGCAATCAGATCGGCCTTGCGACGGGGCTTGTGGACGAAATCTATCACGAGGGATTCCTCGCAAAGCGCATGGAGATCGGCGCGGTGATCGGCGCGGTCCCGGCTGGCAGCGTGCGCCGGGAAACGCCCGCGGACGGCGACGTCGTTCTGCTGCTCGGCGGAAAGACCGGACGCGACGGCTGCGGCGGTGCGACCGGATCGTCCAAGGCGCACGACGCGGGGTCGCTTGCACAGTGCGGCGCGGAAGTGCAAAAAGGAAACGCACCGGAAGAGCGAAAGCTCCAGCGCCTGTTTCGGAACCCCGAAGCGGCACGACTCATCAAGCGCTGCAACGATTTCGGCGCGGGCGGCGTATCGGTGGCGATCGGCGAACTTGCCGACGGCGTAAGCGTCGATCTCGATACGGTTCCCGTAAAATATGAAGGACTCGACGGAACGGAACTCGCCATCAGCGAATCGCAGGAGCGGATGGCCGTCGTCGTCGCGCCCGAGGATGCGGAGCGCCTGATTGCGCTGGCAGAAAAAGAGAACCTTTCGGCCGTCGCCGTGGCAGCGATAACCGCCGAACCGCGGCTGACCATGCGCTGGCGCGGCGAGCGCATCGTGGATTTGCCACGGCGCTTTATCGACAGTAACGGCGCAAAAAAGCACGCGCGCGCGCATATTGAGAAGCCTCAAATCCGTCCCGACCGAACGTTGCCGGGCGGGTTTTGCGAACAATACAGCACTCTGGTCTCCGATTTGAACGTCTGTTCCAAGCGTGGACTGAGCGAACGGTTCGATTCCACGGTCGGCGCATACAGCCTGCTCATGCCGTTCGGCGGTTCGCGTCAGCTGACGCCTTCGCAGGTCATGGCGTCGAAATTCCCGCTTTTGCACGGGGAAACCGACGCCTGCACCGTGATGTCGTGGGGATACGACCCCTATCTTTCGGAATCTTCCCCGTATTCGGGTGGATATTGCGCCGTCGTCGAGTCGCTTGCCAAGCTGGCCGCGGCCGGCGCGCCGCCGGACGAGCGATATCTGACCTTTCAGGAGTATTTCGGGAAACCCGGCACGGACCCCGCGCGCTGGGGTAAGCCGGCGGCGGCGTTGCTCGGCGCGCTGGCCGCGCAGACGGACCTCGGCGTTGCCGCAATCGGCGGCAAGGATTCCATGAGCGGTTCGTTCGAACATCTCGACGTGCCGCCCACGCTCGTTTCCTTCGCTGTTGCAATCGGAAACACGCGGACAATCCTTTCGCCCGAGTTCAAGCGCGTCGGTTCAAAAGTTGCACTGCTCTGCCCGGACTATCGCGGCGACGGTTTACCGGAACCAGCTTCACTGAACCGGCTTTTTCAGACAGTTTACGAACTGATTGCCGCAAAGCGAGCGCTCGCGGTCTATGCGCCGGGCGCAGGCGGTGTCGCCGAGGCGGTCTTCAAGATGAGCCTTGGCAACGGGCTTGGGTTTCAATTCAACAACAAACTGGAGATTAGCGAGCTGTTCCGTCCGCGCTGCGGCGCATTTGTGGTCGAGCTTAGAGAGGATTGCGGCGTTGGATCGCCGTTGGGGCGCACGCTTTCGGAACAAACGCTGACCTGGAGAAACGAAAGCATATCGATGCGCGAGCTGGAAAAAGCATATGAGGAACCATTGGAAAGCGTCTTTCCCACGCATGCGCCGGTTCCGGGCGAAGCGATCGGCGTACCGGTCACACATGCCAAAAATCGCGTCAGGCCGCGCGTTACGGGGATTGCAAAGCCCAGAATTTTGATTCCGGTCTTTCCGGGCACCAACTGCGAATACGAATCCGCCCGCGCCGTGGAGCGCGCCGGTGCGATCGCCGACGTGCTGGTGCTAAGGACTCGTTCCGCCGCGGCAACAAACGAGTCCCTGCGGGCGTTCGCCGCGCATCTGAAAAATGCGCAGGCGTTGTTTCTGCCCGGTGGGTTTTCCAACGGCGACGAGCCGGACGGCTCCGGCAAATACATCACCGCGTTTCTGAAAAACCCGGCCGCTTCCGATGCGCTGGCGAGCCTGCTCGACCAGCGCGACGGCCTCGCGCTTGGCGTCTGCAACGGGTTTCAGGCGCTCGTCAAACTCGGTCTGCTGCCATACGGGCAAATTACGGAACCTTCGCCAAATTCGCCTACCTTAACCTTTAACGCAATCGGACGCCACCAGTCGCGCCTCGTCCGGACGATCGTAACGTCCGACAAATCGCCATGGCTGGCATTCGCCGGCGCGGGCGAAATCTACACGATGCCCGTTTCCCATGGGGAGGGCCGCTTTTTGTGCCCGCCGGACGCATTCGCCAAGCTGGCCAAAAACGGCCAGATTGCGGCGCGGTATGTAGACGAAACCGGCGCCCCGTCCATGGACGTGCGCTATAATCCCAGCGGTTCGTTTGCCGCAGTGGAAGCCGTCACGTCGCCGGACGGCCGCATCCTCGGCAAAATGGGACACAGCGAACGCATTGGAAACGGCCTGTATCAAAACGTGCCCGGCGTATTCGACATGCGACTGTTCGAATCCGCGGTCGCGTATTTTTCGTGACCGGCCGGGCTCCACGGTGCGGTAAAGAGATGTTTCCTGCCCACAACGGTTCCGAAAGTGGAAAAAATAAAGTATACTGATAGAAACAAAGGTTACGGGGTGCCTGCAGGGGCATCCCGTTACCCGCAAATACAAAAGGAGTTGCCATGGCACATTATTTTGACGAACCTTCGCATACATTCTCGGAATACCTTCTGGTGCCGAGCTACTCTTCCACCGACTGCAAGCCGCAGAACGTTTCCCTGAAAACGCCGGTTTGCAAGTTTAAAACGGGCGAGCAGAGCCCGCTGACGATGAGCATCCCGCTCGTTTCCGCGGTTATGCAGTCCGTTTCCGGGGAGCAGCTCGCCGCCGCGCTCGCGCGGGAGGGCGGCATTTCGTTCCTGTTCGTTTCGCAGCCCATCGAATCGCAGGCTGCGATGGTACGCGCGGTCAAAAAATCCAAGTCCGGCTTTGTAAGGAGCGACAGTAATGTGACTCCCGCGCAAACGATGGCCGACGTCATGGCGCTTAAAGCGCGGACCGGGCACTCCACCGTGGCGGTCACGGAGAACGGCGGGCCGGACGGCAAGCTTCTCGGCATCGTGACAAGCCGCGACTATCGCCCGAGCCGCATGGACCCCGCCACGACGGTGCGCGAATTCATGACGCCCATCGAGCGTCTGGTCTTCGGCGAAGAAGGCATTACGCTGAGCGAAGCAAACGACATCATCTGGGAAAACAAGCTGAACGCGCTGCCTATCGTCGCGAGGGACGGCCGCATGGTCGCTTTCGTCTTCCGCAAGGACTACGATTCCCACAAGGAAAACCCCGGC
>CAYUUB010000262.1:0-3556 GCA_964447725.1 uncultured Oscillospiraceae bacterium | reverse complement strand
GCAACTCGTTTTCGCCCTTTCGGCCTTTCGTTACCTGCTCGACCAATACGACGAAAACTACCTGACCCTTTACGAAGGCGGCAAAACGACGCGCCGCATTTCGCTGTTTTGCGCGGACCCGTCCGGAAAGCTTGCCGACAGCTATAAAAAATGCCGGAGCGCGATCCTGTTTTCGGCCACGCTCACGCCGTACGTCTTTTACAGGAACCTCTGCGGGCTCCGCGAAGAAACGCCCGTCCTTTCCCTGCCGTCCCCGTTTCCGCCCGATCACCTTGCCGTCTTCCATCTGCCGGTCGATATCCGCTACCGTGCGCGCGAGCTGACGCTTCCGGTCGTAGCCGAAGCGCTCGCCGCATTCGTAAACGCCAGGCAGCGCGGCAATTACCTTATATTCGTCCCTTCGCACGCATATCTGTCCAAGCTGTCGCCGTTACTGCGGGAGCAGTTGCCGGATGCGGCGCTGTTCGAACAGTCGCCCGCCATGGACGACGCGGCACGGACCGATTTCCTCTCGCGGTTCCAGCCGGACGGCGCGGGCGTTTCGGTCGGATTGGCCGTTATGGGCGGCGTGTTTTCCGAAGGCATCGATCTGCCGGCGGAACGTCTCTGCGGCGCGGCAATCGTCGGCGTCGGCCTGCCTCAGCTTTGCCTCGAACGGGACGTCCTCCGTGACGCGTATGAAGAAAAATACGCGCAGGGATATCGCTACGCGTATCAGTACCCGGGGGTCTGCAAGGTGCTCCAGGCCGCAGGACGGATCATCCGCACCGACACCGACCGCGGCGCGCTGCTGCTGATCGACCGGCGGTACGGCCACGCCGAATACCGCGAACTCCTGCCCGCGCAGTGGAACGTCCGAAGCGTTCGCACCGTTTCCCAAATGGTCGACGACCTGCGAACATTCTGGAACGAATAAAAACGCGCGAGGCCTTCCCGCGTTTTATGTATGTCCGGCAAGCTTCATTCGCGGCGCCCTTTTATTGACCGATATCGTTTCGACTCTTTTCAGTTGTTTTTTTTCTGATTTTTTGAATCCCCAAAAACACACACGCACCCACAAGCAAAACGCCCGCGACGCTCAGCCATATTCGCGCCGCTCCTTCCAGCGTCCGCTGAAAATAAAAGAACAGCCCGACGGCGCCCGCACCGCCGATGACCCAGATCGGATTTGGATCGAACACACGCAGGACGACGATACCGGCCGCGATGATCGCAACGTTCATCCAGTCGACGTCGCTCAGCGCGATGCTGTCCGAATCAAACAAAGCCAGCAAAAGGATCGTTGCTCCCGCGGATGCAATCAGGGCGACCACAGCGGGCCTGAGGCCGGACAAAACGCCCTGCATCAGCGTCATTTTCTTATATTTTTGATAGAGGAACGCCAGCGAAAGGACGATTACGCAGGACGGGAGGATGCATCCCGCCGTGGCGACGACCGCTCCGACGATACCGGCGATCTTGATCCCGACAAACGTGGCGGAATTGACCGCAATCGGGCCGGGCGTCATCTCCGCAATGCTGATGACGTCCACAAATTCCGAAAGCGTCAGCCAGCCGTGGACGTCCACAACCTGATTCTGGATCAGCGGCAGCGCGGCATATCCGCCGCCGATGCTGAACAGACCGATCTGGATAAAACTGAGGAACAGCTTAAGATAGATCATTCTTTGCCTCTTTTCTCAGTTTTATGTATGTTTTCAGAATTCCTGCCGCCGCGCAGAGCATGATTACAAGTATGATATTGACCTTAAAAAAGTAGACCGCCGCAAACACCGCCACCATGATGGCGGCCGATAGAACGCTTTTTTCCGCCAGAATATTCCTGCCCATGCTGAAGACGACGTTCGCAATTACGGCGGCGACTCCGGCGCGCATGGCGCCGAGGGCCGCGTTGACCGCCGGGCTTTCCTTAAACGCCATATAAAAAAAGGAGATGACGGAAAGGATGGCCATCGGCGGCAGGATCGTCCCGAGGATCGCGACCAGCGCGCCGGGAAACCCGGCGATGCGGTATCCGAGCAGGATGGAGGCGTTTACGGCGACCGCTCCCGGCGACGACTGCGCGATGGCGACAAAGTCCAGCGTTTCTTCCTCTTCCAGCCAGTGCAGCTCGTCGACGAATTTCTTTTTCATCAGCGGCACGATCACATAACCGCCTCCGAACGTGAACGCGCTGATGAGCATCGTCGATGTAAACAGCTTTAGCAGCCTGCTTTTTTGCTTTTTTGTTTTCATCTCGCTTTCATTATATCCTTTACAAGCTAATATCCATAATATTATAATTTTTATAATCTTATAACTTTATACTTATACATTGGAGTGAACTATGACTCTCCGGCATTTAAAGGTGTTCATCACGGTCTGCGACTGCGGCAGCATTACGGCGGCGTCCAGAAAACTGTTTGTCTCGCAGCCTTCCGTCAGCGCCGCAATAAGGGACATCGAAAACGAATTCCACATCAAGCTGTTCGACCGGATATCCAGAAAACTGTTTCTGACCGAATCCGGCAGACAATTGCTCGAACAGGCCCGCTATCTGATCAACCAATACGATTCCCTCGAGTCCGGCCTTCGGAACCGGGAGCTGAACGGCGTGCTGCGCGTCGGTTCGAGCATTACGATCGGCAACCGGTTCCTCCCGTCCTACGTGGCGGCGTTCAACCGAAAGCATGCGAAGATGCGCGTGAAGGCGACGATCAACAGCTCGGAAAAAATCGAAACCATGATCCTCGAAAACAAGCTGGACCTCGCGCTGATCGAGGGCGTCCCGCACCATAACAATCTTATCTCTTCCGTCTTTCTGTCGGACGAGCTCATTATCATCTGCGCAAAAGACCATCCGCTGGCTGCAGGCGGCAAAATCACGCTGGATCAGATTGCACAAAGCGACCTGCTCCTGCGTGAAAAAGGAAGCGGCACACGGGAGCTGTTCGACAGCACGATGGCGCTGCACAACAAAAACGTCGAGCCGGCTTGGGAAAGCGTCAGCACGCAGGCGATCGTCCGCGCGGTCAAGGCCGGGCTTGGACTATCCGTCCTGCCCTACTGGCTCGTTCAGGAAGAACTCAACGCCCAAACCGTCTCCATGCTCAGGCTGCCCGGCGTCGAATTCAAACGCAACTACCACATCATTCATCACGCGGACAAGTTCATCTCGGAGCCGATGCGCGATTTCATCGAAATCTGCCGGAACGATACCAACTGAATTTTTGCACATCGTCGCTCAGGCCTGTTCGGTCCAAATGCGTTTCCATTTGAACGCGCGGCATTTTACGGCCCAATTCCGACAGCGCTGGTTTTCCCATGGATTGTAAACAAAATAAAAACCCGGCAAAATTGAGCCGGTAATACGGCCAAAAAGGCCGTCGTTTGCTGTACGCCTTTGCATCGGCGGCTTTGCCCCGCTCTTCGCCGGCGGCATCGCTACGAGGAAGCCGCCAGCAATAGGTCCGATGGCTTTGCCGACGGCACGACATGCCGGCCGTAATCCCCCACGTCGTGCCGCCGGTCGTCTTGTTTTGTCAGACGTCCTCGCGTTTGCGTTTTCTGCCGAAGC
>CAYUUB010000261.1:0-3568 GCA_964447725.1 uncultured Oscillospiraceae bacterium | reverse complement strand
CGGCGCTGAACGACGGTCCGTTTTTGGCGATGCATCTCTCCGGCGGGACCACGGACCTGCTGACGGTCGGGCTTTCGGACGGCGGCGTCGGTGCGATTACGAAAATCGGCGGCTGCGACGATTTGCACGCGGGACAATTCGTCGACCGCGTCGGCGTAAGGATGGGGTTGCCGTTTCCAAGCGGCGTTGAACTTGAAAAAATTGCAAACCGCGCAAAGACGCGCGCAATCCGATTGCCTTCGAGCGTAAAAGGGCTTGTCTGCTCGTTTTCCGGTCAGGAAACGCAGGCAAACCGGCTGCTCGACGGCGGCGAAGCAAAGGAAGAAGTCGCCTATGCCGTTTACGACTGCATGGCGCGGACGTTTTCAAAAATGCTGCTGAGCGCCATGGAGACATACGGCTGCAAAACGGCGCTGATATCGGGCGGCGTTTCCGGAAGCAAGCTATTGCGGGAAATGCTGTTTCGGAGGACGGGGAAAAAGCTGCTGTTTGCGCGGGACGGGCTGTCGTCCGACAATGCCGTCGGCGCGGCGCTGCTTGCAAGGGACCGGTTTTTGAAAGGACGGTGAGCGGAAATGGAGCAGGCGTTGACTCCCGTATTCAGCGTCGGCGAGCTGAACGAATACGTCGGCACGCTGCTTTCCGCCGACCCGAACCTGAGCGACATCCGTGTGACCGGCGAGATCAGCGGCTTTAAGCGGCACTCGTCCGGGCACCTGTATTTTTCGCTGAAGGACGAAAACGCGCTGGTGCGGTGCGTCATGTTCCGTCAACAGGCCGTCCGGCTGAACTTCCGGCCGGAAGACGGCATGCAGGTTTTGCTCTACGGGCGCGCTTCGCTTTATCAAAAAGACGGCTCGTTCCAGCTCTACGCCAACTACCTGAAAAAAAGCGGCGAGGGCGAGCTGTTCAAGCGATTTTTAGCGCTCAAGGACGAGCTTGAAAAGAAGGGGTATTTCGACCGGGAGCGCAAGCGCCCGATTCCGTTTTTGCCGCGGTGCGTCGGCATCGTCACCAGTGGCACCGGCGCGGCGGTGCAGGACGTTTTGAATGTCATCGGAAGACGGTTTCCGCGCATGCCGGTCGTGCTGGCTTCCGTGCGCGTGCAGGGACGGGGTGCGGCGGAGGAAATCGCCCGTGCGATCGACGGAATGAACGCTGCCGACGCGGCGGACGTACTCATCGTCGGACGCGGCGGCGGAAGCATGGAAGACCTCTGGGCTTTCAACGAACCGGTCGTTGCGGACGCCATCGTCAACAGCCGGATTCCGGTCATCAGCGCGGTCGGGCACGAAACGGACTTTACGATCGCCGATTTTGCGGCGGACCTGCGCGCGCCTACGCCGTCCGCCGCAGCGGAACTCGCCGTGCCGGAGATGGACGCCTGCTATGAGGCGGTTTCGTCCATGGCGGACCGTATGCGGCATTCCCTGGACGCAAGGGTCGGGAAGATGCGCGGCGATGTGAAGCTGTTCGCTTCGTCAAACGCATTCCGGCTTTTGGAGCGCAGGGTGACGGACGCGCGGCAGACGCTCGACCTGACGGGTGAACGGGCGTTTCGCGCAATGTCGGAACGCGCCGGGCAAAGTCGCGCTACGCTCGGCCGGACGCTTAGTAAACTGAGCGCACTCGACCCCGGCGCGGTGCTGGAGCGCGGATATGCCATGCTGACGGATGCGGACGGACGGACGATCACCGGCGCGGGCGCGATGAAACCGAAGGAGCGCGTCAACATCCGCATGCACGACGGCGTGGCCGCGGCTACCGTCGAAGCCGTGACGAAGAACGCTTAGAATGGAAAGCGACGTTTTCATCATTTTGCCGGACAGGATACGGGAGGGAACAAATATATGGAAGAAAAACTTCGGTTTGAGGAAGCGATGCAAAAGCTTTCCGGAATCGTTGAAAAACTCGAAAGCGGAGAAGGTTCGCTCGACGAGATGATCCATCTGTATGAAGAGGGCATGGAATTGGTCAAAACCTGCGAAAAACAGCTGGACGCATACGAGGCGACGATCACGAAACTGAACGAAAAAGCGGGAGGGGCAAGCAATGCTGAATGAACGGCTTTCCGCCTATTCCGAACTGACCGATAAAAAGCTCGGCGAGCTGCTTTCCAACGAGTCGATCCCGCCCATATTGGCCGAGAGCATGGCTTACAGCGTGTTTTCCGGCGGCAAACGGCTCCGGCCGTCGCTTTGCATGGCGGCCTGCGAACTCTGCGGCGGCACGATGGAAAACGCGCTCCTGCCGGCCTGTGCGGTGGAGCTGATCCATGCGTATTCGCTGATACACGACGATTTGCCGTCCATGGACAACGACGACATGCGCCGTGGCAAGCCGAGCAACCATATCGCTTTCGGCGAGGCAAACGCCATTCTGGCGGGGGACGGATTGCAGGCGCTTGCATTCCTGGCGCTGTCCGACTGCACGGAGGCGGCCGCGATCCACGCGATTGCGCAGGGTGCTTTCGAAATGGTGATGGGGCAGAGCATGGACTGCAACGCGTGCGGCGGTGCGGACTCGCTGGCAACGCTGCAGGATTACAAAACCGGCGCGTTGTTTCGCGCGGCCGTGCGCGCGGGCGCTGCCTGCGCACACGCCGGATTGCAGCAAACGAACGCGCTGACCGAATTTGCCAACGCGTACGGCATGCTGTTCCAGATCACGGACGATATCCTCGACTTTGAAGGCAGCGCCGAGACGCTCGGCAAGACCGCCGGAAAGGACGCGGCGTCCGGCAAAACGACGTTTGTTACGGTCTATGGACTGGATGGCGCGAAGACCTATGCGCAGACCTATGCGCGGCAGGCCCGGCAGGCGATTTCCGGCATCAGCAGGGAAGCGTCGCTCTTTACGGAACTGATCGATTTTACGCTCGCGCGAAAAGCCTGAACGAGCAAAACACCCCCGGATACGACGGGAAAAAGTATGTCCGGCCGCCATGCTTAACGGAAAGCGCAGCCGGGCCTTTAGGGACGAATGAAGGAAACATGGATCGATACCCGATATTGGATACAATCAACTCAATAGAAGATTTCCGGAAGATTCCGGACGACAAGCTGCCCGAGCTCGCGGCGCAGTTACGGCAGTATATGGTCGAAAATGTTTCCCGCTGCGGCGGACACCTTGCTTCCAGCCTCGGAGCGGTGGAACTGACCATCGCCATGCATCGCGTGTTCAACAGCCCGACCGACAAGATCATCTTCGACGTCGGGCATCAGTCCTACGCGCATAAGATTCTGACGGGCCGCAGGGAAGCGTTCTGCACGCTTCGGCAGGAGAACGGCATCAGCGGTTTTCCGCGGCGCGACGAAAGCGAACACGACCCGTTCAACACCGGCCATGCGTCGACGGCGATTTCCGCCGCGCTCGGCATGGCGCGCGCGAAACGGCTGCTCGGCGAGGACGGCGTCGCCGTCGCGCTGGTCGGCGACGGCGCGCTGACGGGCGGGCTTGCCTTTGAAGGCCTCAACGACGCGGGGCAGGCGGACGTTCCGCTGATCGTCGTCATCAACGACAACGAGATGTCGATTTCGCCGAACGTCGGCGCGCTGCACCGCATTCT
>CAYUUB010000260.1:0-3571 GCA_964447725.1 uncultured Oscillospiraceae bacterium | reverse complement strand
TTGATGGCGTTACAGCCGGCGCCTCCAACGCCGATTACTTTAATCTGGGCAAATGATGTGTTTTCGAAATCCGGTTCAAACATAGTTTGTCCCCCTTATTTGGTAAAAAGGTTACGAAGCCTGTCTGCAACGGTTGCGGGCGCGGTGTCGGTCACAACATCGTCACTCGTGGCGCGCAGAACAAAATCCAAAGCTGCAAATGCGCTTGTATAGTTGGGCGTATCCATATCCGCCACCCACGGCGTGTCCGGCTTTATCGGCAGCTGCAAGCCGCGTTTGAGGTATTCGATACCGCCCTTCATCATTGCAATCCCGCCGCCCGTCAAATAGGTCACAGGACTTGCTTCAGGCGAAACGCCCATCTCCCTGAGCGCGCCGCGGATCATCGAAACCAGTTCGCTCGCTCGCGCTTCGACGATGAGCTCGATCGCGGCGTGGTCGACGCGTTTCGCGCCCGAAGGCGAACGAACGATCTCGGTGCTGCTCAGCGGCTCCTGCAGGAAAACGTACCGCCGTTTTACAAGCTCCGCCGTTTCCATCGGCACGTCGAGCCCGAACGCAAGATCGGAAGCAAAATGCCTGCCGCCGATTCCGATTGTGCGCATATCGGTCAGCGCCGCGTTTTCCACGATGGAAACGTCCGTATGCGTATAACCGGCGTCGATGAGGACTGCGGGGCGTACCCGTTCCTTTTCGGGAATGATCGCCAGCGCGCCGCAAAGCTGCGTCGATACGCTCATGGAAATCTCGATGTCAAGCGTTGCGAGCACCTGCTCAATTGTCTTGACAAAGTCTTCCTGCACGTACATATGCGATACGAACGCGCCGAGTTCTTCGGTTTTCGCGCCCGCCGGAAGCGTAGAAGACACCACCCCGCCTACCGTAAAGGACACCGGCGTGCTGTGCATGAGCACATACCCGCTTAACTTGACCTTCTTTAGGGAAAGCGAGATGACGTCGTCAATATCTTCCGCCATCACCCGTTTGTTGCGGCTGCCAATCGGCAGCGTCGCCTCCGTCGTCACAATCTTGCAGAATGGCGACGGTACGCTCAGCGCGATTTCGCGGATGCGCATGCGCGCTTCCTGCTCGGTACGGGAGACCGCTTCGACGATTGCATCATGCAGCGAACGATGGCTGGAAAAAGCGCCGTTCTGATAGCCTTCATACGGGCATACTGAAACACCGTGCACCGTAATGCCATCCCGATTGACAAAACTGCCGCACAGACAGACAACCTTTGAACTACCTATGTCCAGTACCGCAGCCGGCTTCAATGCGGTTTCCTCCGCCAACTTCTCAACATATACGGCGATATTATATCACAGCGTAAGAAAAGCGCGCAACCAAAGTGTATTGTTTCATAATTGTTCGTTTTTTCGACATGGTTGCCGTCGTTTTTCGTTACGTTTTGCACCTGTTTCGTTTTGCTCACGCTCTTTTTCGGCGCCAAATAACCGCCGTTTCATTTGCACCCGTTCCACAGGAAATCCTTCTCTTCCGGCAGTGTTTCGGCCAAGCCGCGCATCTCCCCGGAAAACTCCATGCCATTCCGTTAAAATCCGCAGTCCCGGAGCGCTTTTTCAGCCGTCCTGTCGTAGGAAAGATTGCCTTCTGCGTATCTGCGCGCCTGTTCGCCCATCCGTTTCAGCAGCGCTTCGTCAAAGCAAAGCTTCTTTAAGCAATCCAAAATTTCCTCCGCGTCGCCGCGATGCACAAACAACGCGTTCCCGTCCGAAAGGTGCGCCGCGTCGCCGCTTTCTTCCTCATAAAAAACCGCGGGAATGCCGAGGCACACCGTCTGCTCCCATAAAACGGAATGCGCGCCGGGATATACCGCAAGATCGCTTGCGGCAATGTGCGCAAGAACCTCGTCGCCGGACAAGAATCCGGTAAAGACAAGCCGGCCGGTCTCGCCAGCAGTCTGTTCGACACGCGCGCGAATGTCCGCTTCCATACTGCCGACATACATCAGCCACCAGTCGGCGCCGTTCAGGCGGCGAAACGCTTCCGCAAGTTCCACCGGGCGTTTCCTGCCGTCCAGTTTTCCGGCCAGCACCATGATCTTTGCATCGGCCGGGATTTCATATTTTTTGCGAATCGACTCCCGCAACGCCGGTTTTTTTTCATATGGCAGCGTTTCAAGATCCGCTCCCATCCAGAGCGGCTTCAAAATCCGCTCCGAAAAGCCGAACTCCCGCAGCGCGAACGTCTTTCGCGGCGGAGCGACGTAAAACACGCATCGATAGCGGTTTTCCATAATGCGCCGCCAGAATCGATAAACGCACCTGAAATACACGAAATGCCGGATGCGGTCCCGCACCGTGCCGGTGAAGCACGCATTGTACGCCAGCAGATACGTTTCGTGCGTGTCGGCCGCAAAGACACAGTCCGGATTCCGGCGCGCATACCGGAGCAGTTGCGGGCTCCTCGCAAGGATGAACCCGTGGACAAACACAAGGCTCGGTTTCTCCTCGCATAAGAGCGCGTAGAGCTCGGGAACAGGCGTATAAAAGCGCCCGTAGCGTATTTTGGTATAACGGACCAAAACGCCTTTTTCCAGAATTCTGTCCCCTTCCATATGCGGCGGGTCCTTACAAAAATCCGGATTGTCCACGCCGGCGATGACGGTAACGAAGTGCCCGAGCTTTGCCATGGCGGCGGGAAGATAATTTTCCTGATAGGTGTGGCCCGGCATATAATGTTGAACGACATGTACGATTTTCATTCGATTATCCCCCGCGCGTTCATAGATTCCCTTCTTATCGCCCGTTCTTCCTGTTCCTTAAATAGTTCCGTCCGGCATGCCAGAGCGTCTGAAACGATTCGAAATAAAGCGTTACGAACGGGCGCGTGCTTTTCAGCGCCCAGGTCGCGCCGAACGACGAAACGAGGAAGCTCGCGACGCAGGCGATCGCGGCGCCCTTCAGGCCGTAGATCGGAATCAGCACGATACTCAGCGCAATTCCGGAGACTGCCGATATGAGCGAAATATACTTGACCGAGCTCTGCTTGCTTTCCGCCTGAATCCAGATGTTTCGCGCGGAACCGACGTTGGAGAGGATGCCGATCCAGGCAATGATGCGCAGAACGTCCGCACCGGGCGCATAATCCGCACCATACAGCAAATTGACCACCCATGGCGCAAGTACGCTCAGGCCGATTCCGGCGCAGACGCCGATCCCCAGTACCGCCATCAGCATCAGCTGATAACGCGGTCGGAAGGCTTCCGGGTTGTTCTTCTTGGTCTGGAGCAGCACCGGAAAGGCGGAATCCACGATCGCCAGTGGAACAAATAGCCACATGGTTGCGATCGTATACGCCGCGTTGTAATAGCCAAGCATCGCGTCGCCAAGCGCAACGCCGAGATAAAGCTTGCTGAAATGCGCGGACGCGGCGTTGGTCAGGCCCGATAAGATGAAATGCCAGCTTCGTTTCAGCAGCCGTTTCCCGATCGAGAACGAGACCCACAGCCGCATCTTCGCCTTGGCAAAAAACAGCGGGACGACGAACAGGTAGTTCGTGAACATCTGGATGACGCTGGTCAGCGCGAACCACTCCACCGACGCGC
>CAYUUB010000259.1:0-3581 GCA_964447725.1 uncultured Oscillospiraceae bacterium | reverse complement strand
TTCGTCGGCGGCGTCGACAGCCCGGTCATCAACGACTTCCTCTATGGCTTCCTCGAAGGCGTGCAGGCCACGGACCCCGAAGTCAAGGTCGACACCCGTTACGTCAACAGCTATGTTGATACCGCGACGGCCAAAGAAATGGGTCTGTCCATGATCAACGATAACAACTGCGACATCATCTGGGGCGTCGCGGGCCTGTCCGGCAACGGCGCAGCCGAAGCCGCTCTGGAATCCGGCAAAGCCTGGTTTATCGGCGTCGACTCCGATCAGGAGCTGACCCTTTCGGATGAACTCGCGGCCATCACGCTGACCTCCGGCCTGAAGAACGTCGGCAATTCCATCATCTGGATCTTTGACGAGTGGGATGCGGGCCGTACCTACTGGGGACAGCAGGTTAACCTCGGCCTCAGCGAAGGCGGCGTCGGCATCGTGACCGACAAAAACTTTGCAACCGTTGCGCCGCAGGAAGTCCAGGATGCCGTCACGGCAGCCGAAGAAGCGATCAAGAACGGCGAAATCACCGTTTCGTCCGCTATCGGCGACGACACCAACGGCGTTGCGACGCTACGTGACTCCATGCAGCCGTAACACACACCCGACATTCACAATAAGCACGCTTGAAACCGTTAGCTTATACAATCATCAGAGGGAGCTATAAGCGGCTCCCTCTGTTTGATTTATATCCGATCTTTGGTTCATAATGGGCTTTACCGGGCAAAAGCCATCGGTTTTGCCGGTTTACATTGCATTTGTTCGATATTTTTATTATATTATGTAAAAGCGCCCGCAAAGAGGCATCGCTTTACTAGGTAAAATCGAAAAAAGTTACTGTTTAGCACGATCCAGTTCAGATTCATCCGAAAGGGAACCCGATATATGGAACAAAACGATATCATCGTCCAAATGAAAGGCATTACAAAGGTGTATCCCAATGGGATCGCCGCAAATCAGAGCGTGGACTTTTCCGTTAGGCGCGGCGAAATCCATGCGCTGATGGGAGAAAACGGAGCCGGCAAATCGACACTAATGAAGATGCTCTTCGGCCTGGAACAGCCGACCGAAGGCGAGATCATCGTGAACGGCCAGAAGGTATCGCTCACGTCGCCGACCGTTGCGATTGCGCATGGAATCGGAATGGTCCATCAGCACTTTATGCTCGTGCCGAGTTTAACGGTCGCCGAGAACATCGTGCTCGGCATGGTGCCGAAGAAATCCGGGCTGTTCATCGACTACAAGAAAGCGCTGGAGATCACCAGGGAATATTCGGAAAAATTCAACCTCGCCGTCAATCCGGACGCGAAAGTCATGGATATCCCCGTTGGTATGAAACAGAAGGTGGAGATTCTCAAGGCGCTGATCCGTGGTGCGAAGATCCTCATTCTCGACGAGCCGACTGCGGTTTTGACGACGCAGGAGACCGCGGAGCTCTTTAAGGAACTGATTCATCTCAAGGAACAGGGTTATACGATCGTTTTTATTTCGCATAAGCTCAACGAAATCAAGCAGATCACCGACCGGCTGACGATCATGCGCGGCGGAAAATCCATGGGCGTGTACGAAACGGCTTCCATCACGGAGCAGGAGATTTCGCGGCTGATGGTCGGTCGCGACGTCGTGCTCGACGTGGAAAAGGACGAACCGCATCCGACCGACGTCGTGCTCAGCGTTAAGAATCTGCAGTATACCAACGAGTGGAACAAGCGCATGCTTGACGACGTGTCGTTTTCGGTGCGCAAAGGCGAGATCCTCGGCGTTGCCGGCGTGGAAGGCAACGGCCAGCGGGAACTCGTCGATATGCTGTTCAACCTCAACAGGCCGGACGGAGGGTCTGCAACCGTAAACGGGATCAACATCATCGGCATGCCGCAGTATCGCATCCGTGATCTTGGCGTTTCGCTGGTGCCGGAGGACCGCATGACATACGGCATTGCGGAGGCGGCCTCCATCGAAGAAAACGTTATCTCCGACCGCTTTACCCAAAAGCGCTTCAACAAAGGGCCAATGTTCAACATGAAAGCGATTCATGCGGAAAGCGATCGCCTGATTAAGGATTACACGGTGCTCTGTAAATCCAGAAAGCAGAAAGTTAAGATGCTTTCCGGCGGGAACATTCAGAAGGTTGTCGTTGCGCGCGAGTTTTCGAGCAACCCGACGCTGATTATCGCCGATCAGCCGACGCGCGGCATCGATGTCGGCGCGACGGAATTCATTCGAAAGAAGCTGGTCGACCTCTCGCGCGCCGGTGCGGCGGTGCTGCTCGTATCCGCCGACCTGAACGAGGTCATGGAACTTTCCGACAGCCTGATCGTGCTTTACGGCGGCAAGATTGCTGCTTATTTTGAGGACACGTCCCAGCTTGACGATATTGTGATGGGTGAATATATGCTCGGCTTGAAGCGCCAGAGCGACGAGGAGATCGGGAGGGTATGCCATGAAGAATAAGCGGATGTTTGGTTTCGAGCTCGTTCGCGGCGCGGCGGCGATTCTGGTTGCGCTTGCCGTCGGGACGGTTTTCATTTTTCTTTCTTCGGACGAGCCGATGACTGCGCTGCGTTATCTGCTGATCGGTCCGATCGTTTCGCTGAAAAACGGTGTTGCTTCGTTTAACACGCAGGGCTTTTATACGATCCTTGCGGCAATGATCCCGACGATCTTCACCGGCCTTGCCGTTTGCGTAATGTTTTCGAGCAACCAGTTCAACCTTGCCGGCGAAGGCATCGTGATGGTCGGCGGATTCGTCGCCGCACTCTGCGGTATTTACATTCACATGAACACGAGCTGGCATGCGGTGGTCTGCATTGCGGCGGCCGCCGTAATCGGCGGCATCATCATGCTGGTCCCGGCGCTGCTGAAAGTCAAGCTGGGGGCCAGCGAAATGGTCACGAGCCTGATGCTCAACTATATTTGCATGTACCTCGTGCTGCACTTTTTGAATTACAACTTTGCGGACCGCAGCAAGGGTTCCACGCAGACGTATGCGTTCGCGGACACCGCAAAGATCGGCTCGATGGTGCCGGGCGGCAGCAAGCTGTCGTGGGGCTTTGTGGTCGCGCTGGTGTTCGTTGTGATCGTCGCGCTGTTTATGTACCGTACGCGCTGGGGTTATGCCATTCGCATGATCGGCATCAACCAGGCGTTTTCCAAGTATTCCGGCATGAAAGTCGGCGGCACGATCGTTCTCGCGCAGGTGATCGGCGGCGTGCTTTCCGGCATGGGCGGCGGCATCGAAGTGCTGGGCCGCTACTCCACGTTCCTCTGGAAGGAGCTGCCGGGCTACGGCTGGACGGGCATCACGATTGCAATTCTTGCAAAAAACAATCCCTGGCTCGTGCCGCTCGCGGCGTTCTTTATCGCGTACCTGAACAAAGGCTGTACGCTGATGGCGACGTACAGCGACGTGCCGAGTGAAATGATCGACATCATCCAGGCGGCGATCTTCCTCTTCTTCGCGGCGGAGCAGTTCCTTTCGGGATACCGCCAGAAGATCGTCGTGCGGGCTGCGCGCGCCGACCTTGCAAAAGAGGCTGCCGAGGCGAAAGGTGGTGCTGAATAATGTGGTCACAGCTGTTTGACACCATTTT
>CAYUUB010000258.1:0-3585 GCA_964447725.1 uncultured Oscillospiraceae bacterium | reverse complement strand
GCCACGCTGGACGAAAAGTTCGGCCAGATCGGCTTTGTCCGCACCTATCAGCGGACGCAGCCCAGCCATTATATCGATCCGGACTGCGAACTGGTCACTACGCTGCTCTCCATCTACGAGGAAGCGACCGGCAGGAAGGCAAAGCCGCTTTCCATCGGCGGCGGCACGTATGCCCGCGCGTTCGAAAACGCCGTCGCTTTCGGCGTCGAACCGGAAGACGAGCCCGCGCAGTGCCACATGCCGGACGAATCCTGCACAGTGGAATCCATCCGGTTCAATACGCGCGTCATGGCCGAGGCGATCAAGCGCCTGGCGGGCGAATAAGGAAATTTGACCTGAGGAGCGGGGCCACCCGCTCCTTTTCGATTGCAACTATATTGGGAATTTGTCCGCCGCGAAAAAAATGATATAATGGTCGGTAGAAATCGTCCGTGCGAGGTTCGGTAAATGGAAACAAAGTCGGAATTTTACAAGCTTTTAAGAGAAAAGGGCCTGCGCATCACGGCCCCCAAAAAAATCATACTCGACATTTTTCTGTCCAATCGCGACAAGATGCTGTCGGTCAACGACGTTTACGGCGCGCTCCCCGAAGGCAGCGCGATCGATCACGCCACCGTCTATCGGAACATACAGAAGTTCCTTTCGTTCGGCCTGCTGGAATCCATGATCGACGATCGCGGAATCAATCGCTACACCCTTTGCGAAAAGGGCCAGCATCACTATCTGATCTGCACGGAATGCGGACGTATCATCAAATTCCCGTGCACAGACCATTACTGGTGCGGCTTTGCGCAGGAAAAAGGCTTTTTAGAGACAAACCACCGGCTGGAAGTCTATGGGAAATGCGCCGAGTGCAGGAAGCACGTATAATAAAAATTTATACGTATTGACAGCGGCGGCAAACAGTGATAGTCTGCTTATTGCAATCCAATTGCAGTATGGAGGCGTTAAATCAATTGAAAAAATTTTTGCAGCTCACCGTTTCTATCGTATTGATGCTCGGGCTTTTCTCCTGCCAGGCGAACGCCGGATCGAGCGAAACCGACACGACCGATTCCGAATCCGCCCTCACCGTCGCCGTAGGCATCGTTCCGGAAGCTTCCTTCGTCGAGGCGGTCGCGGGCGATCTTGCACAGGTCGTCACGATGGTCCCGCCGGGCTGCAGCCCTGCGAACTATCAGCCGACCGCGCAGGAAATGCAGCAACTGTCCGACGCACAAGTCTATTTCACCCTGCAAATGCCGACCGAGCAGGCCAACATCCTCCCCAAGGTCAGCGACTTTAACGACGACATCGAGATCGTCGACCTCCGGGCGGCGGTTGCGGAGGTTTATCCGCTGCTGAACACGGACGAAGAAGAGATCACGTCCGACGAAAGCGACTCCGTTGACCCACATCTCTGGCTGTCGCCAAAGCGCGCGATCGTCATGGTCCAGACGATCGCGGACACGCTTTCCGCGATCGACGAGGCGAACAGCGACGCATATCAGGCGAACGCCGCGAGCTATATCGCCGAAATAGAAGCGCTCGACACCGAAATCCAGCAAACGCTTTCAACCGTTGACAGCAGGTCGTTTTTGATTTATCATGCCGCATACGGGTATTATGCGCACGACTACGGCCTGACCATGGTTGCGATCCAGATCGAGGGCAAACAGGCGACTGCGGAAGAATTGCAAAACGTGATCGACTACGCTTTGCAAAACGACATCAAAACAGTGTTTTATCAGGAAGAATTCGACAGCAGTCAGGCCGAAACGGTCGCCGAGGAGATCGGCGGCGCCGTTCAGACAGTCGCTCCTCTTTCTTCGGATTACATACAGGGGCTTGAGGATTTTACGAACGCATTCGCACAATCCGGGGAGTAACATGACGGAGAAAACAAACATAGAGTTTCATAACGTACGGTTTTGCTATGGAGAAGTTTGCGCTGTAAAAGGCGTAAACTTCTCTTTGCCGCCGCATCAGCTGACCGTATTCGTCGGCCCGAACGGCGGAGGGAAAAGCACGCTGATCAAGCTGCTGATCGGTCTGCTGAAGCCGCAGGAGGGAACCGTTTCCTGCGGCGAGCATATCGAGATCGGATACGTTCCGCAGAATTTTCCATTCGATACGACCTTTCCCCTGACCGTTGAAGAGATGGTTTTACAGGGGACCCTTACAAAAAAGATCCATCCGTTCGCGCGGTACGGCGCCCGGCAAAAGGACATTGCCGCAAACGCGATCCGCCGCGTCGGGCTCGAAGGATACGAGCAGCGGGGCATCGGCCAGCTTTCCGGCGGGCAGCTCCAGCGCGCGGTGATCGCGCGCACGTTCGCCTCCAGCGCGGATATCATCGTGCTGGACGAGCCGGACGCATGCCTGGATATCGACGCGGCGAGGGAGCTTTATGGCATACTGCGTTCCCTCAAGGACGAAAAGACGATCCTCCTGGCAAGCCATAATATCAACGCCGCGCTGGATATCGCCGATAAAGCGCTTTACGTGAACAAAACGGTGCGCGAATACGCCTCTCCGCACGCGCTCAGGGACGAGCTGAAGGGAGGCATCTCCATATGATCCACGCTATTTTGCATTATGTTTTCATGCGCAACGCGGTGCTCGCCGCGCTGTTTGCCAGCATGGTCACCGGCGTGATCGGCACGGTGGCGATCGAAAAGAGGCTCATCAGCATGTCCGGCGGCATCGCGCACGCGTCCTTCGGCGGGATCGGCCTCGGTTACCTGCTCGGGTTCGAGCCGGTGTGGGGCGGGCTCCTGTTCGCAGTCGGCGCGTCCGGGATCATCTGCAAACTGCCGAAAAGCACGAAGCTGAAAGCCGACACCATGATCGGCATCATGTGGTCGTTCGGCATGGCGCTCGGCATCCTCTTCGTCTCCCTCGCGCCGGGATACATGCCGGACATGACGAGTTACCTCTTTGGCGATATCCTTTCCGTGTCCACCGCTTCCATTTATTATATGGCGGCGTTTACCGTCACGGTCGTGCTGGTCTTTGTGATGCTGTATAACCACATGATCCTGTACCTGTTCGACGAAGAATACGCCGTCGCCCGCGGCGTGAACGTCCGGCTGCTCAAATGGATTGTATACATCATGATCCCTTTCGGCATCATCGTGCTGGTCAAAGTCGTAGGCATCATCCTCACCATCGCGCTGATGACGATCCCGGTTTCCATCGCGAAGCTCTATTTCAAATCCATCGGGAAAGTCGTCGTGTTCTCCATGGTGTTCAGCCTCACGTTCTGCCTGGCGGGGCTGACCGTCGCATATTACGCCAACATCCCGTCCGGCGTGTGCATCGTAGTCCTTGGAACGGTCACCTATCTGTTCCTGATGCTGACGCGAAGCGGCATCCAGCGCCGCCGCCACAAGCGCAAGGTCCACATGGCGCAGGAATAATCGCGAATTCGGGCGTTTTCCCTTTCGCGCCCCTTGCATCGGAGAGCTTGTTGTGATATACTCGCTTCCGCTAACGTCCTTCTTGCTCGGACGATAAGAGCCGGGCCAATAGACCATAAGGAGGTGAAAGAATGAATCAATACGAAGCTCTTTATATCATCGTACCCGATCTGGACGAGGAATC
>CAYUUB010000257.1:0-3591 GCA_964447725.1 uncultured Oscillospiraceae bacterium | reverse complement strand
CTGCTTGCAATCAAAGCGTTTTCAGATAGTCGAGGAACGCTTCAAACGGGCACACGACGCGTTCCACCGACGGATGGTGGTAAAACACGCAGAAACCGCTCGTCCCGTCGAACGGCGCGCTGGATTCCGACCAGAGCAGGATGCGCTTGTTATCGCTCGTTGCGATGGAGATGCCGAGCTCGGCATGCGTGCCGAAGCGCCCCGGAAGGAGCAGCACGACGAGGTCTGCGCCCGCTACGGCCTGCATTTCGGCTGTGGCGACGGACTGCTTGCGCTCCTGCGGTTCGCCGGATACGTCCCCGTGTTTCGTCCAGTCGTAGGTGCGCTCGTGCCCGCTTTCTTCAAGCGCGTGCGCGGCCAGGTTGACCTTTTCGGCGTTTGGAACGCCGCTTGCGACATAAAACTTCATTCTTCCTCCGCTTCCTGCCAGCCGGCGCAAACGCCGGGGACCGCGCCTTTTTCCAGATCCTCCGCGCGAAGTCCCGGGCCGGGGTCGCCGATCATCCAGTGCTTGCGGCAGAGGCCGATGTACTTGTCGCTCGCGCCGAGCACGACTTGCTCGCCGACCTTGGTGATGCCGCCTTTGCCGTCGAGGCGGGCGTTGTTCGTCGCCTTTTTGCCGCACCAGCAGATGGTTTTGACCTCTTCGATCGTGTCAGCACGCGCAAGCAGCCGCGCGCTGCCGGGAAAGAACTCTCCCCGAAAGTCGGTCTTCAAGCCGTAGCAGATGACGGGGATCCCATAATCGTCGACGATCGGGATCAGCATGTCCACCTGCTCGGTTGAGAGGAACTGCGCCTCGTCGATGATCAGGCAGTCGTATTTATGCGCGCGCACCTCGTCCCAGTCGATCTGGTCGAACAGGATGCATTCGGCTTCCAGACCGCTGCGGGAGCGGATCGAATAGGTGCCGTCGCGCGTGTCGACGCCGGGCTTGATCAGGAGGGCGTTTTTGCAGCGCTCCTTGTAGTTGTACCAGACCATGATTGCGTTTGCGGTTTTGCTCGAACCCATTGCGCCATAGCGAAAGTAGAGCTTTGCCATGAAAACCTCCGGTGAAAAGAATTTTTGTAAACGGGGTGGAAAAGACGGCGGCGCCGCGGCGATTTGCCTGCCGCAGCGCCGGGATTTCGAAACGGGAATGCACTCTTTTTATCAAACGCCGAACGCTGTGCAAAAGCGATCAGCGGCGGCCTTTGTCGTAAGGGATGCCCTCGGACTTCGGCGCGCGGGATTTTTTGCTGGTCAGGACCAGCACGATCATGGTGACGATATATGGCAGCATCAGGTAGATATACTCGCTTGCCTTGATGTTTTCGAATTTGGGCAAAAACGGAATGCTGCCGCTGTAGGAACCGAGGATTTTGAACAGCGCGAAGAACAGCGACGCAGCGAGGATGTTCCAGGGCTTCCAGTTACCGAAGATCATAACGGCCAGAGCGAGGAAGCCGTAACCTGCGACGGTCGACTGGAACGCGCTGCCCGCGGCAAGCGTGTACGCAAGGCCGCCGATGCCGCCGAGGAAGCCGGAAATCCCCACGCCCGCATACCGCATGCGGTAAACGTTGATGCCGACCGAGTCCGCCGCCTGTGGGTGCTCGCCGCAGGAACGGAGCCGCAGCCCGAAGCGCGTGCGGTAGAGCACGACGACCGCGATCAGCAGCAGGACGATCGACCAGAGCGTCGTCTGGTAAAAGCTCTTGAAAACAAGGTTTTGCAGGAACGTGTCCTTTTCCACGATGCCGAGCGTTTCCTGCGTGATGCGCGACCATGTCGGAATCAGGATCGTCGTCTGGCCCTGCCCCTGAATGGCCCAGGTCAGCACGATTGCAAACGCGGGCGCAAACATGTTCAGCGCCGTGCCGCCGATGGTCTGGTCGGCCTTCAGGTTGACCGAAGCGAACGCAAGCAGCAGCGCGAACAGCGCGCCGGAGCCCGCGGCGACCAGGATCGCATACAGCATGGAAAGCTGCGGGTGCATGGGGCCGAAGCCGCTGTCGTCCAACGCGCGCAGGAACAGGCACGAGCAGAGCGCGCCGATGATCATAATGCCTTCGAGCGCAATGTTGATGACGCCGCTTCGCTCGGAAAACATACCGCCGAGCGCGACCAGCAGCAGCGGGACCGCAAAGAGAATCGTCGCGCTGATGATATCCGCTAAAATCTTCATGATTGGCTCACCTCGTCTTTCTCTTCGGATGCGGCAGGCAGTGCGTCGGCCGCGCTGTTTTCTTCTTCCTGCCGGAGCATCTGCCTGCGCGTGAGAAGTTCGCGCGTCAGCAGAGCGAACGCCGCAAGGTAGATGATGACCGAAATGATGATATCGATAATCTCCTTGACGAAATCGGGCTGCATCGCGTCGCCGCCGACCTGAATGTAGGAAACGAACAGGGCCGAGAAGATGATGCCGATCGGGTTGGAGGATGCTAACAGAGCGACGGGAATGCCGTTGAAACCGGCGGTGAGCAACTGCTTGACCAGCGTATACTGCCCGTTTCCGGCAAGATAGTACAATCCGCCGCCGACGCCTGCGAACGCGCCGGAAATCACCATGGAAAGCACGATGTTCCGTTTGGCGCTGATGCCTGCGTACAGGCTGGCGTTGCGGTTGAACCCGCAGGCCTTGAGCTCATAGCCGAACGTGGTCTTGCTGAGGATGACCCATGCGATGATTGCAAACACGATGGCGATGAAGATGCCGGTGTTCATATAGTTGCTGTGCATCAGCGTATCGAGGCCGAGGCGCGGGATCAGCGCGTTCGGGTTCGCCTGCGCAAGGTTTGCCGTGCGGTCCATCTGCGCGCCGCCCCAGTATTTTGCCAGCATCATCGGCAGGTTGTTGATGGTCAGGTTGACCGCGAACATGCCGATCCAGTTGAACATGATGGACGTGATGACTTCGTTTACGTTAAACAGCGCTTTAAACAGCCCGGGGAAGATGCCCCAGAACGCGCCGCCGACGAGCGCAAGCAGCAGACACACGTACCAGGGAAGCTGGAACTGAATCGCACCGATCAGCGCGGCGGCCGCGCCGACGGTATACTGCCCGGATGCGCCGATGTTGAACAGGCCGGTCTTGAACGCAAAGCCGACCGAAAGGCCGGTCATGACCAGCGGGGCGGCCTGATAGAGCACCTTTGCAAATTTGTCGCTGGAGCGGAAGCCCGTGGTCACAAGGCTGACGAACGCGCCGCCCGCCGCGGATGGGTTGAGCACGATCAGCAGGATCAGACCGAAAATCAGCCCGATGCCGATGGAAATCAGCGAAGCGAGAATGCTGGTGGACCCGGGGAAATTGAAGCTGCGTTTTTTCTTTTCAGGCATCGGTATTCGCCGTCCTTTCCGTGGAGGAGTTGGCGCCCTGCCGCTTTGCGCCCGCCATGAATAAGCCGAGTTCCTGTACGGTCGTCTTCTTCGGATCAAACTCGCCGACGATCTCGCCTTCGTACATCACGAGGATGCGGTCCGAAACGTTCATGACTTCGTCGAGCTCGAGCGAAACGAGCAAAACCGCCTTTCCGTTGTCACGCGCGGCTACGAGCTGCTTGTGGATGTATTCGATCGCGCCGACGTCGAGGCCGCGCGTCGGCT
>CAYUUB010000256.1:0-3604 GCA_964447725.1 uncultured Oscillospiraceae bacterium | reverse complement strand
TCGCGGTCATCGGCGGCGGCGACACGGCGATTTCGGACGCGCTGTACCTTGCGCGTTTCTGCAAATCCGTTACGATCGTCCACCGGCGCGACGAACTGCGCGCGTCCCCCTCGCTGCAAAAAGCCGCAAAAGCGAACCCGAAAATTCAGTTCGCCTATTCCTGCGTTCCCGTTTCGCTCAAGGGCGAAAAAAAGGTGGACGGGCTGGAGATCCGCGACTTGAAAACCGACAACACACGCGTCGTGCCGGTCAACGGCGTGTTCATCGCCGTCGGCATCGTTCCACGCACGGAGCTCGTAAAAGACAAGGTCGCGCTTACCGGCGGCGGCAGCATCGTTACCGACGAATTCATGCGCACCAATGTGGAAGGCGTGTTCGCCGCGGGCGACATCCGCAATACGCCGCTGCGTCAGGTGATTACCGCCTGTGCGGACGGCGCCGTCGCCGCAACCGCCGCGCTCGAGTATATCGCTTCTTTGTAAATCCTTTCCTGCGGCGCCGGAGAGCGGTCCTTTCCGGCGCCGCATTCACTTGTAAATAAATTTTTGTATTTAGGAGACGGCATATGGCAAGACTTTTTGGCACGGACGGCGTACGCGGCATTGCAAACCGCGACCTGAGCTGCGAGCTGGCATACAAAATTGGCGCGGTCGGCGCATATGTTTTGACGAACGAAGTGCATTCCCCACGCATCCTGATCGGCATGGACACTCGAAAATCCGGGCCAATGCTTGGCGCCGCGCTTTCGTCCGGGATCTGTTCGGTCGGCGGCGACGTGCTGGACGTCGGCATTCTTCCAACGCCCGCAATGGCCTATCTCGTGCGCCTGTACGAAGCCGACGCCGCCGTCATGATTTCCGCCAGCCACAACCCGATGGAATATAACGGCATCAAGTGGTTCGATCAAAACGGCTATAAACTCTCGGATGAAATCGAAGACCGCATCGAAGCGATCATCGGCAGCGGCGAAGAGATTCCCCGGCCGGAAGGCCGCGAAGTCGGCCGCATCATCCCGGCGGTCCGCGCGCGGATGGACTACTGCGATTATCTTGTCGAACAATCCGAGTTCCGTTTTGAAGGGTTGCGTATCGTTCTGGATTGTGCAAACGGCGCAACTTCGTTCATCGCCAAAGACGTTTTCGAGCGTCTCGGCGCGGAAGTTATCGCCAAATCCTGCGCGCCGGACGGCACCAACATCAACGATCACTGCGGTGCGACGCACCCCGAACGGCTCCAGCAGATGGTCGTCAATTACGGCGCCGACCTCGGCTTTGCGTTCGACGGCGACGCGGACCGGCTGATTTCCTGCGACGAATACGGCAACATCGTCGACGGCGATCAGGCGATGGGCATCCTCGCGCTTTCCATGCAGGAGCATGGGACGCTGAGCGACAACACACTCGTTCTCACCGTTATGAGCAACCTCGGGCTGAAAAACGCCCTGAAAGAAGCCGGCATTCGAATTGCCGAAACCAAAGTCGGCGACCGTTACGTGCTGGAATGCATGCGCGAAAACGGATATTCGCTTGGCGGCGAACAGTCCGGGCATATCATCCTGCTGTCCAGAAACACGACCGGGGACGGAATGATGAGCGCAATCGCGCTGCTCGGCGTCGTTGCGGAAACCAAAAAACGCCTGAGTAAGCTCGCCGCCCGAATCCCCCAGTACCCGCAGGTACTTGTCAACGTGAACGTTGAAAACGGCAAGAAAGCCGACGCGCTGGAAGACCCGGACCTGGCGGACAAGACCAAAGAAATCGAGGCTTATCTTGGCAAAAACGGCCGTGTGCTGGTCCGTGCGTCCGGCACCGAACCGCTCGTACGGATTATGCTGGAAGGACAGGACGAGAAGGAAATCCTTGATCTCGCGCTGTCGCTGGCGCATATTATCGTAAAAAAATTCGACGGAAAGATTCGAACCTGACATGCTGACCAAAGCGCAAAAAGCCGAAGCGCTGGAAATCCTCCGGAAAACGTATCCAAACGCGAAACCGGCGCTTCTCTATTCGTCCCCGTTCGAGTTGCTCGTTGCAACCATCCTTTCCGCGCAAAGCACGGACGTGATGGTAAACAAATGCACGCGCGCATTGTTTCCGGTTGCAAATACGCCCGCGCAATTTGCTAAGATGAGCGAAGAGGAGCTCTGTCCCTATATCAAGAGCTGTGGCTTTTACCGGATGAAGGGCAGGCACATCATTGAAACGTCCCGCATCCTCGTCACAAAGTTCGACGGAGAAGTCCCCGCCGACATCGAGCTGCTGCAGTCGCTCCCCGGCGTCGGCCGGAAGACGGCGAACGTCGTGGCCAGCAACGCCTTCGGCATCCCCGCCATCGCCGTGGATACGCATGTGTTCCGCGTCTCCAACCGTATTGGCCTTGCCAACGCAAAAAACGTCGAAAAGACGGAGGAACAACTGCAAAAAGCGATCCCGCGGGAAGACTGGAGCGCGGCGCATCACTGGCTGATCTATCATGGCCGCCAGATTTGCGACGCCCGCAAGCCAAAGTGCGAAATATGCCCTCTTGCCGGGATCTGCGAGTTTTATAAAAAGAACGCCGGCGTGCGCTGACACCAAACAGTGCGACGCCGCACGGATTTGAAGGGATTTTTATGCAATTTGTAGACAAGGCGCGCATCGTCATCAAAGCCGGCAACGGCGGAGACGGCTGCGTCGCGTTCCACAGAGAAAAATACGTCGCGCGCGGCGGTCCTTCCGGCGGAGACGGCGGCAAGGGCGGCGACCTGGTCTTCGTTGCCGACCCGCGACTTTCCACGCTTCTTGATTTTAAGTTTCAGCGGTTCTACCGGGCGGACAACGGCGAAAACGGCAAAGCGGAAATGCAGGCGGGCCGCAACGGCAAGCCGCTGGTCGTTTCCGTCCCGATCGGCACGGTCGTCCGCGATGTCGAAAGCGGCGCGATCCTCGCCGACATGAGCGAAGACGGTAAGGAACGCTGCGTCCTGCACGGTGGAAACGGCGGCAAGGGCAACGCACATTTCGCCACGCCGACGCGGCAGGCGCCCCGGTTTGCGCAGCCCGGCCAGAAGACGCCGGAGCACGAAGTGGAACTGGAGCTCAAGTCGATCGCCGACGTCGGGCTGGTCGGCCTGCCTTCCGTTGGCAAAAGCACCATTCTTTCCGTGCTGACCGCCGCAAAGCCGAAGATTGCAGCCTACCACTTTACGACGCTGTCGCCGAACCTCGGCGTTGCGTCGCGGCACGGCCGTTCGTTCGTGCTCGCGGACATACCCGGGCTGATCGAGGGTGCGGCGGAGGGCGCCGGGCTTGGCTACGACTTTCTGCGGCATGTCGAACGCACGCGCATGCTTGTTCATGTGCTGGATATCTCCGGGAGCGAACTGCGCGACCCGATCGATGATTATGAAAAGATCAACGACGAGCTGAAGAAGTTTTCTCCGGCCCTTCTGCAGGTTCCGCAGCTTGTGGCGGCCAACAAGACCGACCTGCCGGACGCAGAGGAAAACCTCAAGCGGTTCCAAGAAGCATACCCGGACGCAGAGGTCTTTCCCGTTTCCGCTGCGACCGTGCAGGGCTTCGACGCGCTCCTGGACCGCATCGTCCAGATACTGGACACCTTGCCG
>CAYUUB010000255.1:0-3634 GCA_964447725.1 uncultured Oscillospiraceae bacterium | reverse complement strand
CCGAGTTATTCCCATTGTGGGATTGCCGAAGAATTTGTGAAGGCCGGCAAACACGTGATTATTGAAAAACCGATCGACATTGATTTGCGGGCCGTCGACGAGCTGGATGCGTTAAGCCGACGCAACAATGTCAAGGTATGCACGATTTTTCAGCACCGGTTCGACGACAGTATGCTAAAAGTCAAAAAGGCAATCGATGACGGAAGGCTGGGGAAGTTGTTTTTCGGTGCTTGCCACACCAAATGGTATCGGGATGAAAAGTATTACGCGTCAGGCGGATGGAGGGGAACCTGGAAATATGACGGCGGCGGAGCCTTGATCAACCAGTCTATCCATTACATCGACCTGCTGCTCTATTTCATGGGCGAAACGTCGGAAATCTACGGCAGTTGCGGAACCTTTGCACATAAGAGCATAGAGGTCGAAGACCTCGGCGCTGCACTTGTTAAGTTTAAAAGCGGAGGCATCGGCATCATTGAAGGGACCACGGCCGCTTATCCCGGCCTGTATGCGGAACTTGGCCTTTACGGCGAGAAGGGGACGCTAATTATTCAGAATGATAGCCTTGTCCGGTATAACGTCATGGGGATGTCCGCTGATGAAGAAAAATATATGCTCGAAAGAAAAGAGATCGCGGTCGGCGCAAGCGAAGCGATGAGTTTTTCGATCGAACCGCATAAAAGGCAGTATCAGGATATGATCCGTGCCATCGAAACCGGACGGGAGCCACTCGTCAACTGTGCGGAGGGCAGGAAGTCGCTCGAGGTTGTGCTGTCCATTTACGAGTCCTGGAAAAACGACCGCCCGGTCAAGCTTGGAGAATAAGAAGACGCTTGAGTTCGCCACCTGAAGACCGGGCGTGAATATGCTGAAAATCGTTTGAACGAAAAATAGAAAGAACTATGGAGGAAATAATTATGAGTAAACTTGCAATCAACGGCGGAAGTAAAGCGGTCACGATAGCCGCAGAGGAGCAGTGGACTCCGCCCTGCGACGAAATCCGGAACGTGATCGACGAAAAAATCAATGCCGGTAAGCTCTCTGGGGACTGGGAAGATACGTACTTTAAATTTGAGGATGAGTTTGCCGCATATACGGGTGCGAAAAACTGCCTGGCATTCAACGAGGGGACCTTCTCTCTCTGGGCGGCCTATCTTGGAATCGGCCTCAAACCCGGCGATGAGGTCATCGTGCCTTCATACACCTGGATCGCGTCCATCTCGCCGGCCCTTTACATTGGGGCGAGGCCGGTATTTTGTGAAGTGGAAAAAGGGAAGCTGGTCGCCGACCCGGCCGATATCCGCAAGCGCATCACACCGAAGACCAAAGCGATCGTGGTGGTCCATATCCACGGCAATGTCGCCAATATGGACGAAATCATGGAGATCGCTCGCGAAAACAATCTTTATGTGGTCGAGGATTGCTCCCACTGCCACGGCGCGGAATGGAACGGCAAAAAGGCAGGGACCATCGGACATATCGGCTGCTTCAGCATGCAGGGGGATTTTATAACCGGTAAAGCGCTGCCGGCGGGCGAAGGCGGTATGATTATTACGAACGACGACGATTTGTACAATAAAATCGTCTTCTATACGCAAATCAACCGTCCGCTGAAGGCGGGCGAACAGCTGGACGAGAAATACAAGCGGTTTTATCCGGCGAACCTGGGCGTTAAATTCAGGGCGCATCCCTTTGCACTTTGCATCGCAAGGGTTATGCTGAAATACCTCGACTACCGGAATGATCAAAAACGGAGCTACCGGCAGAAAATGAACGAAGCGCTTTCCGGTATTCCCGGGATAATAACGATCAGCGAATATGAAAAAGCACGGGCCGGAGGCTTCTACGGCGGAATGCAGATGCTTTATGACGCAACGGCATATGATAATCTTCCAAAGGAAAGGTTCCTCGAAGCCATCAAAGCCGAAGGTGTTGACATGTCATACCGCGATTACGACGCCCTGCATATGACGCCCCTGTTCCAGGAAGGGTACGACATTTATGGGAACGGTCAAGGCGCGATCTGCGGGGATTATATTGGTTATAAGAACGGCGATTTACCGGTTACGGAAAGCACCTGGGCCAACCTGATGGGCATGCCCGTCTTTACCAACGAACCGGCGGGATACGCCGAACAGGTTATTGAAGCATTCAGAAAGGTTTCGGAAAACTACAAGGAATTGCTGTAAGGCGTGATCACAGAGGCGCTCTGATTGCTTACGCTATTTGTCACGACTGACAAATAATAATAATAAACAGGAGGAAAATTCATGAACAAGCATCTCATCGTACTATTCAGTATCGTAATGGCCCTGGTGCTGGCGTGTACCGCATGCACGCAAACGCAGACGGCCGATTCAACTGAAGCGACCGCTGACGAAGCCGCCGTTTCCGAAGTTGAAGCAACGGACGAAACGGCTGCCGAAGATGCCGCCACCACGGAAACTTCGGCCTACGTACCCACAGGCAAGGTCGTTGTTTACAACGCTAACAGCGAGGATACAACCGCTGTTTTGACCGAGAAGTGGAATGCTCTGTATCCGGACTGTGAAATTGAATTCATCACAGCCGGTTCCGGCGAGCTGACCGCGCGGATCGAAGCAGAAGCCAGCAACCCGCAGGGCGATGTCCTGCTTGGCCCGGCCTATTCTGTTTTCAGCGGAATGATCGATTACCTTGAGCCCTACACCTCGCCTCTTGCGTCTGAATGCCTGCCGTCTTTCTGTGGCGAGAGCGAATATTTCACGCCGGAGCAGATCAATGTCAATACCATCATCGTCAACAACGCGATGGTCGAGGAACTCGGCGTTACGGTAGACAGCTGGGAGTCCCTGCTGGACCCCGCCCTGAAGGGCAACATCAGCTACGTCGATCCTTCCGCCTCTTCTTCCGCACGTGAGCAGGTCATCAATATGCTCGCCGCCGAAGCGGCCGTGAACGGCGACACCATGGACGATCACTGGGATTTCATCTCGGAATTTTTTGCGAATCTGGACGGCAAGATGTACGACAGTTCATCCAAGGTTCCGCAGGGCGTGGCCAACGGCGAGTATGCCGTCGGTATCACCAACGAGGAACTGGTTCTGCAGCTGATGCTGGACGGTGTTGACGTTTCCGCGGTTTATGCCAAGGAAGGCATCACGCTTCGCAACTCCTTTGTGGGCGTGATCAAAGACTGCGCCAATCCGGACAACGCCAAGGCGTTCATCGACTTCATGATCTCGCACGACGTCCAGCAGGCGCTGGCCGACGAGTGCCTCATGCGCTCGGTCCGTGCGGACGTCACCTTCTCCGCCCTTGATTCGGTCCCGTCGAGCGACGAGCTGCCTTCGCTGAATTACCCGGTGGAGTGGGTCCAGGCAAACAGCGATCTCAAATCCAAACTTCAGGATATCATCAGCGGACTCAACTAATAAGAAACTGAGCGAATCGATCCTGTCTGCCGCCTCCGTAAACGGAGGCGGCAGACAATCGGGAGGAGTATAGTATGGCGGTTGCAATACACATTAAAAATGTAAAAAAGCAGTACGAGGACAACGTTGTCATTCACGATCTGTCTCTCGACATCAAGCCAGGGGAACTGTTTACGCTTCTTGGCCCCAGCGGCTGCGGGAAAACCACCTTGCTTCGCATG
>CAYUUB010000254.1:0-3641 GCA_964447725.1 uncultured Oscillospiraceae bacterium | reverse complement strand
GCAGCAGGATGCCGGAGCTGATGGTGCCGGTCATCATGCCGTACATGGAGGTCAGGCCCTCGTAATAGTAGTTCGGGTACAGCTTTCTGCAGAGCCAGCGCAGGTACAGGAGCGTGACGACGCCGCCCGCGACCGCCATGAGGATGAACGGCACCCAGAGGCCGCTCAGGTCGCCGATGTCGATGGACGCGATGCCCGCGACGATCATCATGTCGAACGCGACGCCGGAGATGCGGCTGAGCAGGTAGTTGTTCTGGTACTGGCGCGTCATGAGCTTGACTTTGCGCAGTTTTTTGAGGATGAAGCGCGTCAGCATCGCGAGCGCGGAACCGACGATGAAGTTAAAGCCCCAGAGGATGGACGAAAGCGAGTCGGACAGCGCCGGGCTGACGGCGGCAAGGCCGGAGGTCACGCCCCAGGTGACGAGGTAGGTCGCAAGATACACGATGACGACCAGCGCGACCTGCATGGAAAAGCGGTCGATCGACTCCGCCACGGGGATTTCGCCCTGGTCCTCGAACGCGTCGACGTTGACCGAGCCGGAGATTTCGCCGTGGGTGACTTTCTTGAGCTTGTTTTTGCGCGCGAGGATGTTGATGTAGATCACGCCGACGATGCACGCGCAGAGGTAGCCCGCCGCGGCGAGCGCAAGCGCGAACGAACGCCCGCCGGTAAAGCCCATCGCCTCGTAGGTGGCGCCGACGTTGTTCGCCTGGCCGGGGCCCTGGCCGTAACCCATCGGCAGCAGGATGCCCGCCGCCTTGAACAGCCCGGGCATAAGCGTGTAGGAGAGCGGAATGACGATCGCAAAACCGATCAGCGCCTGCATGAGGTAACTGCTGACGATCAGCGCGCCGGATTTCACGGCGGTCAGGTTGCCTTTGTCGTCGCTTTGCGACTTCGGGATGCGCAGCGACAGCGCGATGAAGCCGATTGCGATGCCGTGGTAGGTCATCATTTCGAGCATGTCGGTGTCAAGGTTTAAAACGCCGATGCTGCGAAGCAGAAGAAGCAAAAAGCCCGCGAGCACCGCCGTCGGTACGAGGCTTTTGCGAATAAACGGTATTTTCCTGCGAAACAGCGTTGCGACGAGAATCGCCGCGGCAATGATGCCGAATTGAATGATAATGTTCCATAGTGACTGGTTTGCAGCCGAGAAATCCATGCGAATTCACCTCTCTCATCTTGTATTTTTTTATGTTCAATGCATACGCTTTCAGCGCGTGCCGTTACGATGCCGTCCGTCGTTTGCGCGTCAATTGCCCGCGTGCAGCATTTGGTGGAAGGTGAAGTATTTCCTTCCGCAGTACATCTTCCCGGCGGAGCGGAGCTCGTAGGACACGCCGTCCACGGAGAACATGATCTTGTACGTGCCCATCACGCCCATGCTGGTGATCTTATCCATGGGAAACGCGGTGTCGCCGACCTTGAGTTCCTTTTTGGAGACAGAGAGCGTGCCGGTGTCGACCACGCGGCTCTTATGCCGCAGCCCAACGCCGATGAGGCGCACGTTGTCGTCCGAAAAGGCGATCTCGTCGTCGCCCAGCTCGCCGATGTATTCCTTCAGGCGCTCGTCCTGCCATTTGTCCCAGTCGCGCACGGTGGTAAACGGCGCGTCCTCGCCTTCGAAAAAGCCGGTTTCGCTGTAGCGCACGCTCATGCCGCAGTCGCAGTAGAAGCGGTCGCCTTGACTGTGCAGCGTGCTGTGGCGGCCGCATTTCGGGCAAAAATAAATCGCGTTTTCGAGCCCCTCTGCGCGCGCCTTGCCCTTGTAGCGGTAAGGCTCCATGCGCTGGCGCTCGAACGCGTCCTCGTAAATATCCTCCCGGATATGCCGGTTGACTTCTTCCGGCGTCATCTTTTTCAGCTCTTCCGGCGTGTAGACGTTGACGCAGTAGCCGAGCATGCGGCCCTTGCGGATGGAGCGGCCCCAGCGCGGCATGGTCAGGTACCCGCCCTCCAGGCGGTAAGTGACAAGCTTTGCGCCGGTGGCCTTGGCGAGCTTGCCCGTCGCCGGAAAGATCGGCCCGGTCACGCCGTTGAAGGAGCGGTTGCCCTCGGCAAAGAGGCAGACGTTGGTCTTTTTGCGGATCGTGCGGATGACGCTGAGCGCCGCCGTCGCGTCCGTGGTCCCCTTCATGCGTGAAATCGGCCCGAAGCAGAACTTCAGCAGCCAGGAGACGAAGCCCTTTCGAAACACATGCTCGCTCGCAACGAAGTACATGTGGTCCGGAAAGCTCATCGCAATCAGCGCCGGGTCAAGGTCCGTGTTGTGGTTCGCAAGGACCAGGTACGGCCCGTCCCCCGGGTCGGCCTGTTCGCCCTCGTAGCGGTAGATCCGCTTTACGGCCTTTCCGAGCGTTGCCTTCAGCAAAAACCAGATGTTACGATGCCGTCTCAATACTTGTTCCATAGCAATCATTCCATTTCAACAGATTTCGACCTTACCATTATACAATAGTGCTTCGGCGCGCCGCAAGTCGCGCAGGCCAGTCAGCACGCGTATGAACGGGTTTCAGGCCACTTTTTCACAACCACGGCGGAATATCAGCGCAATCGACACGGCAGCGGCGAGCGAAAGCACGCTGCCGAGCAAAAACGGCGCGGACGCGGAGACGTTGTCCCACAAAAGCCCGGCGATGACGGACGCGGGCAGCAACGCGATGCCCGTGAGCATGCCGTGCAGGCCCAGCACCGCGCCCTTGTGCTCGGCCGGCGAGAGCCGCGCGATCAGCGCGCGTTCGACGCCCGCCGTGGCCGCGGTGTACACGCCGTACAGCGCAAACAACAGCGCGAACGCCAGCCCGCTTTTTGCAAACGCAAACCCGAGGTACACGACCGAAAACACGGCGTACCCCGCAACGAGCAGGCGCTTTTTGCCGGCGCGGTCGGAAAGCCTGCCCAGCGGCAGCGCGAGCAGCGAGCTCACGACGTTGTAAAGCAGGTACAAAAGGATGACGTTCACCGCGTCGAAGCCGACGTCGTAAGCGCGCAGCAGCAAAAACGTGTTGGACGAATTGCCGAGGTTGAAGGCGAACGCCGTGACCAAAAACAGCTTGAGCCGCGTGTCCAGCGCGCCCCAGGCGGTGCGCACTTCCAGCTTGCGCTTCGGTTCGCGGCGCTGCTTTTTTTCGCGCACCATGCTTAAAACGAGCACGCCCAGCACGGCGGGGATCATCGAATAAAAGAAGATTTCCTTATAGGCGACCACGCCGCCGGTCGCGCGCATGATCAGAAACGCGATCAGGATGCCGGCCGCGCTTCCCGCCATGTCCAGCGCTTTATGCAGCCCGAACGCCGCGCCCTGCTTGGCCGCCACCGCGTTTTCGGAGACGAGCACGTCCCTCGGCGCGACGCGCACGCCCTTGCCGAAGCGGTCGATCACACGCGCGGCAAGCACGCCGACCCACGAGGTCGAAACGATCAGCGCGATCTTGTAGATCAGCGCGGTGCTGTAGCCGACGATCGTCAGCGCCTTTTTGTTCTTGTAGCGGTCGGATATATGGCCGGAGACGACCTTTAGCAGGCTCGCCAGACTTTCCGCAATACCCTCGATCACGCCGACCAGCGCGGGCGTCGCGCCGAACGCCGAAACGAGATACAGCGGGATCAGCGGATAGACCATCTCGGTGGACATGTCC
>CAYUUB010000253.1:0-3642 GCA_964447725.1 uncultured Oscillospiraceae bacterium | reverse complement strand
TTTCCGTATGTGCTCGTCGGCGTCGGCATCGGCGCGGTGATCCACAACTGGATTCCCGAAGCATGGGTCGTCGCGGTGCTCGGCAGCAAAAATCCGTTTGGCGTGGTGCTCGCCACGCTGGTCGGCGTGCCGATGTACGCGGACATCTTCGGCACGATTCCGATCGCGGAGGCGCTTTTTTACAAGGGCGCGCAGCTTGGCTCCATCCTTTCGTTCATGATGGCTGTGACGACGCTTTCCCTGCCGTCCATGGTCATGCTCCGAAAGGCGGTCAAACCGAAGCTGCTCGCGCTGTTTATCGCCATCTGCACGGTCGGGATCATTCTGGTCGGATACCTGTTCAACGCGTTGCAGGGCGTTATCATATAGGGCTTTGCTAAAAGCTGGTTTTCGGTGGAAAACGCAACATAAAATCAAAAGGAGAACGTACAATGGGACTGTTCAGCAAAAGGAAGAATACGCAGGAAACGGAAAGCTGCTGCTGCGGTTGCGGCTGCGAAGGCGCAACCGCCGGCGATCAGGCGAAAGCCAATGCGCGGATCAAGGTGCTCGGAAGCGGATGCCCGAAGTGCAACGCACTGGAGGCGGCGGTGAAAGAAGCGCTCGGTCAGCTTGGTATGGACGAAGAAATCGACCACGTTACGGATTATGCCGAAATGGCGAAATATGGTGTGATGAGCACGCCGGCGCTGGTCCTCGACGGCAAGGTCGTTTCGACCGGCAAGGTGCTGAAAACCGCCGAAGTCGTAAAACTCCTGAAGGCTGCAGAATAACCACACCTGAAAAATTCAAGCCGGGGTGCGCGCATGTTTACCTATATCCTTTACGGACTGGCGATTGCCGGGCTTGCGGCGGAATTGCCCGCAGTAACATCGACAGGGATGTCGGCCGCAACATGGAACGACCGTGACCAAAAGGAGGACGCATGAAGAAAGCGGCATTTATCTGCACGCATAACTCCTGCCGAAGCCAGATTGCCGAAGCGCTCGGGAAACGGCTTGCAGGCGACGTATTCGAGAGCTATTCGGCCGGGACCGAAACGAAGGACCGGATCAATCCGGACGCCGTCCGGCTGATGAAGCTGCGCTACGGCATCGATATGGAACAGACGCAGCGGCCAAAATCGATTTCGGAACTGCCGATCGTCGATATCGTCGTTACGATGGGCTGCGGCGTGGAGTGCCCATACTTGCCGGGCGAACGCCGCGAGGACTGGGGGTTGGAAGACCCGACCGGAAAAAGCGACGAAGTGTTTATGAAAACGATCGACACGATCGAACAAAAGATACTGGAACTGAAAGAAAGCCTGCGTTAGCGGGCGGCCGCCGGCTATGGCAGATTGCCGGCGGCTGTTTTTTACGGCGAAACGGCGCAAAAAGCGATTTCATCGCGGCTTTCTCGTGCGCATTTTTGAAAACGATGATAATATAAAAACAGCATAAACGATTATGACCGCCGCTTTGCGCCGCGGATCAAGCTGAACGGGGGTTGACGGAATGATTCGAATCTTGCTTACGGACGACGACGCGCGCATCCGCACCATCATAAAAGAATATTCGCAGGCCGAGGACTGGGAATTCGTCGAGGCCGGCGACGGCGAAGAAGCTCTTGAAAAATTCAGGGCGGGGACGTTTTCGCTAGTCGTGCTGGACGTTATGATGCCGCGGCTGGACGGGTGGGCGGTGCTCAAGCAGATTCGAAAGACGAGCCAGGTTCCCGTGATTTTACTGACGGCGCGAAACGAAGAATACGACCGCCTGCTCGGTTTCGAGCTCGGCGTGGACGACTACATCGGAAAGCCCTTCAGCCCGCGGGAGCTGATTGCGCGCATCAAGGCGCTGCTCAAGCGTTCCGGCGCACAGGGCGGACCGACTGAGAACTACGTTTATAAGGGGCTGGACGTCGATCTCGCGGCGAGGACGACGCGGGTGGACGGCGAAAGCGTCGCCCTGACGCCGAAGGAATTCGACCTGCTTGCGTTTTTCGTGTCGCGGCCGGGTATCGCGTTTACGCGCGACCAACTGCTCAACCATGTATGGGGATACGATTTTTTCGGCGACGCACGGACGGTCGATACGCATATAAAGAGCCTGCGCGATAAGCTCGGCGGATACCGCGAACTGATTGCGACCGTCTGGGGTACCGGCTATCGCTTTACCGGCGGGAAAACCTGACGGACCCGGCGGGCGGATCAAAGCTTTTTTAAGAAAGGCGGACAGCCATGAAGCACATCGTCAGCAAACTTATGATCGGCTTTTTAAGCATGGCCTTGCTTGCCGTAGCGCTGGTCTGGCTGATTCAGGCCGTGTTTTTGGGAGACAGCTATCTCAACCAGCGTGTCAAAACGATCAAAGCGACGCTTACGGACGTCGGTTCGTTCGCGGACACGGATTTTGCCTCGCTGGAATCTTCGCTCAGCATCAGCATCCTCGCGGTCGACGAAGACGGCGCGACCGTTTACCAGTCCGACACGCTGCCGATGCGCGGGCTGATTTTAAAAAAGATCCCGGAGATGATGGAAAGCGTCGGCGACGGTATAGAGTACCTGCAAACCGAATCGCCGGAGACGCGATATGCGCTGGTTTCGCTGCAGGTGAGCGACGGCTATCTGTTTGCCGTTTTTTCCATGGTGGACGTGACGGAAGCGTCGCGCGTTCTGCTCCAGCAGCTCTGGATTATTACAGCGGCGCTGATTGTGGCCGCGCTGCTGCTGTCGATCCTGCTTTCGCGGCTGTTTTCGCGCCCGATTTTGCGGGTGACCAAAGCCGCGCGAGAGATGGCGGAAGGCAATTACGACATCGTTCTGCCGGTTACGACCAAGGACGAGATAGGAGAGCTGACGAATACGCTCAATGAACTTGGCGTCGAGCTCGGGAAAGCGGAAAATCTGCGTAAGGAACTGATCGCCAACGTGTCGCACGAGCTTCGCTCGCCGCTCGCCATCATTCAGGGATTTGCCGAGACGGTCCGCGACATCACCTGGCCGGACGAAAAAAAGCGCACGGAACAACTGACCATGATTGCCGAAGAAGCGACGCGCCTGAGCGGGCTTGTCACCGATATTCTGGATTATTCCAAGCTGGAATCCGGTACGGAGGGGATTTTGCTGTCGGATTTTGAAAGCGGGCAGGCGCTGAACGAAATGATTGGCCGCTTTGAAATCGAGGCGGGCAAAAAGGACGTCGCGCTGGAACTGAGCTGCCCGGACGGTACGATTCGCTTCGACCGCGGTAAATTTATTCAGGTGATGAACAATTTGCTGGGCAACGCCGTTCAGCATGCGCCGAAACGCTCGGTCGTGCGCGTGCACTGCGAAAGGACGGACGGCGCGCTGCGAATCTCGGTCGAAAACGCGGGCAAGCCGATTCCGCCGGAGGAGATCGATAAAATCTGGGACCGGTATCACCGCGCGCCGCAGTCCGGCAGGGCCGGCAGCCTCGGCACGGGGCTCGGGCTTGCGATCGTCAAAAGCATACTGACGCAGCACGGCGTGAAATACGGCGTTTCGAGCGATGAAACGAAGACGGCCTTCTGGTTTGAGACAGTACCGCTCGAATAAAACCGCACGATGGCATTGTATTAAAAATAAACTAGCGACAGCACGAAGGCCCCGGCTATCCGGGGCCTTCGTGCTCAGCCTGT
>CAYUUB010000252.1:0-3645 GCA_964447725.1 uncultured Oscillospiraceae bacterium | reverse complement strand
AAATTCTTTTGCTTACTTTTCTTTTAAGAAAAGTAAGAAGCAAGGAGGAAATCAACATGAACATCGCAAAAAAGCTCGTTTGCCTGCTGCTCGTGCTCGCGCTGTCGCTCGCGTTTTTCGCATGCGGCGGCAGTAAAAAAGTCACCCTGAACGTACTGAACTGGGGCGACTACATCGACCCCGAGCTCATCACGCAGTTCGAGGAGGAAACCGGCGTGCAGGTCAAGTACACGACCATGACCAGCAACGAGGAGATGCTCGTCAAGCTGTCGTCGCCGGACAACATCTACGACCTCTGCTTCCCGTCGGACTACGTCATCGAAAAGATGATCGACGAAGATTTGCTCTACGAGATCGACACGAACAACATCCCGAACATGAGCAACATCGATTCGCGCTTTTTAGACCTCTCGTTCGACCCGGGCAACACCTACAGCGTGCCGTACATGTGGGGTACGGTCGGGATCCTGTACAACACGACCATGGTGGACGACCCGGTCGATAGCTGGACCATCCTGTGGAACGACAAATACTCCGGCGAGATCCTGATGTACGACAGCGTGCGGGACACCATCGGCATCACGCTCAAAATGCTGGGTTACGACATCAACACCCGCAACGAGGCGGACGTACTGGCCGCGCAGGAAGCGCTGATCGAGCAGAAGCCGCTTGTTCGCGCATACCTGACCGACGACATCAAGATGGAGCTCGTCAACGGCAGCGCCGCGCTGGGCGTGGTGTACTCCGGCGACGCGGTCGCCTGCATCGCGGAGAATCCCGACCTTGCCTACGTCGTGCCGGACGAGGGCAGCAACGTCTGGTTCGACAACATGATCATTCCAAAGACCGCCGAGCACAAGACGGAAGCCGAAGCGTTCATCAACTTCCTATGCGACGCGGAGGTCGCCGCGCAGAACTCGGAGTACATCGGCTATTCGACGCCGAACGCCGCCGCGCTGGAGCTCATGGGGTCGGAGTATATCGACGACCCGACGTACAACCCGCCGCAGGACGTGCTCGACCGCTGCCAGGTGTTCCACGACCTCGGCGACTTTTTAAGCGTCTTCACCGACGCCTGGACGAAGATCAAGGCGGCGTAACAAAAGCAATACGGCCGATAAAGCCCGCCGCACGGATGCGGCGGGCTTTGCCGCAGGCGGACGGGCGGTGATTGCGCTACAATAAAAGCAAACGCTTGATTGCTCGTTATATATAATGTATACTTTTTATAACGAAATGAGGTGAGACGATGCCGCGGCCCAACTATCTGGAGCAAATAAAGAACCGGATCGATAAGGCGGAACCCGGATCGGTTTTTATTCCGTCCGATTTTTTCGACGTTACCGAAGCGGCTAAGGTGAACGTTTGCCTGAACCGGTTGATAAAGAGCGGAGGACTGAAGCGCATTATGCGCGGCGTGTTTGCAAAGCCGCGTTACAGCGCGTTATTGCGCAGGGATATTCCGCCGCGTTCGGACGATATTGCAAAGGCCATCGCGCGAAACTACGGCTGGACGGTCGTGCCGAGCGGCGATACGGCGCTGAATATGCTGGGGCTGTCCACGCAGGTGCCGGCCGTCTGGTCGTACGTCAGCGACGGTCCGTACAGGGCCTATGAAGCCGACGGCGTTACCCTGCGTTTCCGGCATACGGACAACAAAAACGAGATCATCGAGGTTTCTTACCGGACGGCTCTGGTGATTCAGGCGCTCAAGGCGCTCGGGAAAGGCAATATCGACGAGCGCGCTGTCAAAAAGCTGTCCGGGCAATTCGACCGGGACGAAAAACGAAAAATGCTTGAGGAAAGCCGTCGCGTCACCGCGTGGGTCTACGCTTGCATCAAAAAAATATGCGCGGAGGAATCGAATGAAGCATATTGCTAACCTTGCCGGAAACGAACGTGAGGAGTTGTTTATCGTTACGGCAAGAGAAACGAATCTGCCGGAAGCGATGGCCGAAAAAGACTTTTGGGTTTGCTGGACGCTGGATTACCTGTTTCACGCCTGCCCATGGGCAAAGAATCTGGTGTTTAAAGGCGGAACGAGCCTGTCGAAGTGTTTCGGCCTGATACGACGATTTTCGGAGGATATCGACGTGATCCTCGACTGGCGGCTGCTGGGCTACGAAAAGGATGAACCCTGGGCGGAACGCAGCCGGACCAAACAGGACATATTTAATAAGGCGGCAAACGCCAGAGCCGAGGCGTTTTTGCGGGAGACGTTCCTGCCGCGGCTGAAGGCCGACTTTTCACGCATCCTGACAAACGATTTCTCGCTGTTTATCGACGATGCCGAGCCGCAGGCCGTATGTTTCGCCTATCCGCGGATTTTTTCCACCAGCGGGGTTGCAGGCGTTGTGCGTATGGAAATCGGCGCGCTTGCGGCGTGGACGCCGGTGCAAAACGCGACGGTCGAATCCTACGCGGCGCAGCGGTATCCGCATTTGTTTGACACGCCGTCCGTGCAGATACGGACCGTTTCGCCGGAACGGACATTTTGGGAGAAGGCTACGATCCTCCACAAGGAAGCGTTCCGCGAAAACGGCAGATTCCCGCCGAGATACTCAAGACACTATTACGATTTGTTCTGCATGGAGAAATCCAGCGTAAGGGAGCATGCCCTTGCCGATCTGGATTTGCTGGCGCGCGTGGTGCGCTTTAAGGACCGTTTCTACCATGCCGGAAGCGCGCATTACGAACTTGCAAAGCCCGGAACCATGCGGCTGCTGCCGCCCGACAACTGCCTGCCGATCCTCCGGGACGACTATACGCACATGAAGAATATGATTTTTGGACATCAGCCGGATTTCGAGGAAATCATGCTTTGCATGCGGCGGCTGGAGCGGCAAATCAATCAAAAATCCTGAAGACTGCCGCTTGACACAAAGTGGTTGATCTGTCTGATAATCGACCGGAAAACATGCCGCCGGTGGGCGCGCACCACAAGATTTTGTGGCCGAATGGCAGATGTTTACAATATAACAACAAAATCGTTGACAGCGGATGCTATAATAAAAAAGATTGTTACTTCAATTTATTTGTCGTCGCCCTTTAAAGCGATCGTAATTTTCCGAAAGAGCGGGGGCGCTTTTGTCACCTGGAGGAGATGGGCATGGATTCAAACTACCCGAACCGGAACTATCCGTCCAACCGGAACCGTCCGAGTTCAAACCGGAATTATTCCGGCGGCAGCAGGAAGAGGAAAAAGAAACGCCGCTATCGCGTCCGCGTTCAGCCGCGGTTCTATTTCCTGCTCGCCATTTTTATCGTCGTAATCGCGCTGATGGTCGTGGCCATCAAGGCGCTGTCTTCGAGCGGCGACGACGTGCAGAGCGTCGAGAGCGAAAACAAATCCGGCGGGTTCATCGCGGAGCTGTTCAAAACGCCGACGCCTTCGCCGACGCCGACCCCTACGCCGACGCCGACCCCTACGCCGACCCCGCCGTACGACGAACCGCACGCGGTCGACGGCACGCAGCCGAGCGATTTCGGCCTGACGACCGCCGTGGAAGTCAACGGCACGGTCGTGGACAGTTATGAGCGCGAGGACCCGATCGAGTTCCTGCCGGACGAAGCGTACACCGAGGTCAGCGGCATCGTCACCTTCCGCGGCAACAACTACCGCGACAGCGCGGTTTACGGCATCGC
>CAYUUB010000251.1:0-3660 GCA_964447725.1 uncultured Oscillospiraceae bacterium | reverse complement strand
CCTGCGCGTCGGTCAGCGTTTCGCGAAACAGCGAGGCGATCGCCATGCGCGTCGTCGGCGTGACCTTCTTTTCGGCGTACACGGTCTTGGGGTTTTCGCCCGTGGCGGCCTTCATGGCGACGGGGTCTTTGAGGACCATCTCCTCGACCGAGCGGCCGAAGGTCTTCATCGCGGCGAACTGCCCGCCGATGACGTTCGCGCTGCCGGGGCCGGTGACGACGGTGGTCACGCCCGCGTCGCACGCTTCCTTAAAGCACGGGTCGAACGGGTTCAGCCCGTCGATCGCGCGCAGCTGCGGGGTGATCGGGTCGGTCATCTCGTTGCCGTCCGCGCCTTCCTCGCCCATGCCGTCCTCCCACATGCCGACGTGGCAGTGCGCGTCGATAAAGCCGGGAAAGACGTATTTGCCGGTCAGGTCGATTTCCTCCGCGCCGGAAGCGGAGAGGTTTTTGCCGAGAGAGCGGATTTTTCCGTCCTTGATCAGGACGTCCCCGGTGAACGCTTCGCCGGCCATCGAATGGATCGTACCGTTTTTTAATAACAGCATAAAAAATATCTCCTGTGAACATGAGATTATATAGGCGATGCACCTATCATACGCGCTTTGCGTGAATTTTTCAAACCCCGCGGCAAAAAACACAGCGCCCGCCGGTAACGAATGGTATTTGACCGGATTCGTTCCATATGTTAAACTAAATCATCGGACGGAAATCGTTTTTCGAAACCCGTCGAAGAAACACAGTTTTTAACGGGCAGCCGTTCTTTTGCCGCTCCGCCCGGCCTTGCGGGCGGGGGAGCGAAAGGCGCGGCGGCCGCTGAATTTTTTTAGAACGGAACGGGTAAAAGAGCTTGGAACAGGCGGTTTTGGACCGGCTGCTGTCCCGCGTTGAAAAACCTGCGCGGTATATCGGCGGAGAATGGAATAGCATCGTAAAAGAGCGCGCGGATGTGCGCTTTGCCTTGCTGTTCCCGGACGTTTACGAAATCGGGATGTCGCACCTCGGCTCGCGCATCCTCTATCACGTTTTAAACGGCATGGACGGCGTCGCGTGCGAGCGCGCGTTCGCACCCTGGCCGGACATGGAGCGGGCGCTGCGCGAAGAGGGCGCGCCGCTGTTTTCGCTTGAAACGAAGCGTCCGCTGGGCGGCTTCGACATCCTCGGCTTTTCCCTGCTCTACGAAATGTGCTATACGAACGTCCTGCAGATGCTCGACCTTTCGGGCGTCCCGCTTCTGGCCGCCGGCCGGAAGGAAGGCGACCCGCTCGTGATCTGCGGCGGGCCGTGCGCCTGCAACCCGGAGCCGATCGCGCCGTTTATGGACGCGGTGCTCATCGGCGACGGCGAGGAGATGGCGCCGGAGCTGGTCGAAATCTATAAAAAGGCAAAGGCAACCGGCAAAAGCCGGGCGGAGCTTTTAAAGGAGCTTTCGGGCGTGCGCGGGATCTACGTGCCGTCTTTAAAAACGCCGGAGACAAAGATCGTCAAGCGCATCGTAAAAGACCTCGACAAGGCGGAGTTCACCGGCGAGCCGGTCGTGCCGTACCTGGGCATCGTGCACGACCGCGTGGCGCTGGAGGTCATGCGCGGCTGCACGCGCGGCTGCCGCTTCTGCCAGGCGGGGTATATCTACCGGCCCGTGCGCGAGCGCAGGAGCGAAACCGTCATGGAGCTTGCGCGGCGTCAGGTCGCCTGCACGGGTTACGACGAGGTGTCGCTACTGAGCCTGAGCACCGGGGACTATTCCGAGGTGCACGCGCTCGTGCCCGAGATCATCCGCGAGATGGAGCAAAACAGGGTGTCCGTCGCGCTGCCGTCGCTGCGCGTGGACAGCAAGCTGGCCGGCGACCTGAGCGTCATGCGGACCGTGCGCAAGGCGGGCCTGACGTTCGCGCCGGAGGCCGGCACGCAACGCCTGCGCGACGTGATCAACAAAAACGTCACGGAGGCGGACGTGCTGCGCGCCACGCAGGACGCGTTCGAGGCGGGGTGGAACGGCGTCAAGCTCTACTTCATGATCGGGCTGCCGACCGAGACGGACGAGGACGTCCTCGGCATCGCGGAGCTTTCAAGGAAGATCAGCCGGCAGTTTTACGGCATGCCGAAGGAAAAGCGCGGCAGGGGGCTGCGCATGACGGTCAGCGTTTCGACGTTCGTGCCGAAGCCGCACACCGCGTTCCAGTGGTGCGCGCAGGTGTCGCCGGACGAAATTCAGCGCAGGCAGGCGCTGCTGCGGGACGCGATCAGGGGCGTGCGCGGCGCGGAGCTCAAGTGCCACTATTCGCTTTTGTCCGTGCTGGAGGCGGCGTTTTCCCGCGGGGACGCGAAGCTTGCGAACGTGCTCATGCGCGCCTACGAGCTCGGCTGCCGGTTCGACGCCTGGACGGAGCATTTCAAACCGGACGCATGGGTACAGGCGTTCGGCGAAAACGGGATTTCCGAAAAGGACTACGCCGAGCGGGAATACGGTCTCGACGAGCCGCTGCCGTGGGACTTTGCGGACATGCTCGTGACGAAGGACTATTTAAAGAAGGAATATTTGCGCGCGCAGGCCGGAGAGACCACGCCGGACTGCCGCGAACACTGCAACGGATGCTTTGGAGCGCGATATGAAACTGATTGCCGCCTATCGTAAGGGACGCGAACTGTCCGCGATCTCGCACCTGGACGTGCAGCGCACGCTCCAGCGTTCGTTCCGCCGGGCGGGGCTGCCGCTCGCGTACTCGCAGGGGTTCAACCCGCACCCGCTGCTCTCGTTTGCGACGGCGACGGCGACGGGCATGTCCAGCGAGTGCGAATGGTTCGAAGTGCAGCTAAGCGAGGACGTGACGCCGGACGCGTTCGAAAGCCGCGTCAACGCCGCCATGCCGGACGGCTTGTCCGTCTGGGGCGCGTTCGTCGAGCCGGAGGGCTTCGGCTCGCTGTCTTCAAAGCTGCGCGCGGCGGAATACCGCGTTACGCTGAAATTTTTTACGGCGGTCGACGCACGATCGCTGCAAACCGCGCTCGAAGATTTTCTTTCGGGCGAAATCATCATTCAGAAGCGGACGAAAAGCGGGGTGCGCCCCGTGGACATGCGTCCGTATATTCTGGAGGTTTCCGTGGAACAGGTCGGGGACGGGAAAGCCGTTCTCCGCGTTCTCGGCAAACTGCAAGCCGATGGCGGGCTGCGTGTCAACAGCGTGATTGACGCGTTGCTCGAACGTTTGGATGCAAATGCGACGTACGACGTTCACCGTGCGCGCATGTTCTTTGCCGCAGATGGCCTGCTGCCGCGTCTGCCTTCGGAATAGGAAAGAGAAGGTAAAAATGAATAAGGAAATCCTGGTGGATTCAAACGGGTTTTCGACCCGTGTTGCGGTCGTGGAAAACGGCTCGCCCGTCGAACTCTATGTCGAGCAGGAGGGCAGCCGGCGGCTCGTCGGCAACATCTACAACGGCAGGGTGCAAAACGTGCTGCCCGGCATGCAGGCGGCGTTCGTGGACATCGGGCTGGAGCGCAACGCGTTTCTGTACGCGGGCGACATCGTCGTTTCGGACGACCCGGACGACGAGATCGAGCAGGTGCCGGACTCCCGCAACATCCGGGACATCTTAAAACCCGGGCAGACGATCATGGTGCAGGTGGCCAAGGACCCGGTCGGCACCAAGGGCGCGCGCG
>CAYUUB010000250.1:0-3661 GCA_964447725.1 uncultured Oscillospiraceae bacterium | reverse complement strand
TCAACGACAACGAGATGTCGATTTCGCCGAACGTCGGCGCGCTGCACCGCATTCTGGTGAACATGCGCGTCAGTCCGGGTTATGTTCGCTTCAAGCGGTTCCTCGTGCGCGCGCTGGACACCGGAATGATCGGCCGCTGGCTGTCGCGGCATATGGAGGATTTCAAAAACCGCGTAAAGAGCTTCCTGATGCCGAACCGTCTGTTTGAGGATATGGGGTTCTTATATCTCGGCCCCATCGACGGGCATGATATCAAGGAACTGACGCGTATGTTCCGCAGGGCGAAGGAACTGCACGTACCCGTGATCGTGCACTGCGTGACGCAAAAAGGCAAAGGCTATGCGTATTCCGAACGCAACCCCGAAAAGTTCCACGGCATTGCGCCGTTTTCCATCGATACGGGCGATGTGGAGCGGCACACGAAGAAAAGCAATTCCAGCGTGTTCGGCGACGCTATGATCGCGCTTGCGGAAAAGGACCCGCGCATTGTCGCGGTGTCGGCGGCAATGCCGATCGGCACGGGCCTGACGGAGTTTGCGGGACGCTTCCCGGACCGTTTTTTCGACGTCGGCATCGCGGAGGAACACGCGCTGACGATGGCGGCGGGCATGGCGGCCTGCGGCATGAAACCCGTCGTTGCAATTTACTCTACGTTTTTGCAGCGCGGTTACGATCAGGTGCTGCACGATATATGCCTTCAAAAGCTGCCCGTCGTGCTTGCGGTCGACCGTGCGGGCCTTGTCGGCAACGACGGGGAAACGCACCAGGGCGTGTACGACGCGGCGTTTCTTTGCACGATGCCGAATATGACGGTCTATTCGCCGGCAACCCAGCAGGAGATCGTGCATATGCTCAACCTTGCGATTGAACGCGGTGAACCTGCGGCGGTCCGGTACCCGCGCGGCAGCCTCATGCAGGCGGTTTCGTCCGTGCCTGTGGAAAAGGGCAAGTGGGAGATACTGGAGCCCATTGCGGAGCAAACGATCGTCGCGGCCGGCACGATGGTGGCGGTTGCACTGCCGGTCGCGCGCAAATACAACGCCGGGCTCGTCAACGCGCGCACGTTCCGCCCGATGGACGGCGCGCTGCTGGACAAACTTGGAAAACAGGCGAAGCGCGTGATCGTTATGGAAGAAAACGTCGAATGCCTGGGGCTGAAAATTGCAGCCGCGCTTTCGCCGGTCCCGGTCGTTCGCATGTGCGTGCCGGACAGACCGGTCATGCACGCCGGCGTCGGCAGGCAGCGGGACCTGTGCGGACTGAACGCGGAGACGCTGGAACGGCATCTGCTGGAGTACGTGAAATGAAAAAGAGGCTGGACGTCGCGCTCTTCGAGCAGGGACATGCAAAAAGCCGCGAGGAAGCGAAAGCGCTCGTCATGGCGGGACAGGTCTACATCGGCGAAGTCAAGGCGGAAAAGGCCGGCCAGTTTGTAACGGACGAAGCCGAGCTGAGCGTACGCGGGGCGACATGCCCGTTCGTCAGCCGCGGCGGATACAAGCTGCAGAAGGCGCTGGACGTGTTCCCGGTTTCGCTTGAAGGCGTCGTTGCGGCGGATATCGGCGCATCGACCGGCGGATTTACGGACTGCATGCTGCAGCATGGGGCAAAGCGGGTCTATGCGATCGACGTCGGCTACGGCCAGCTGGACTGGAAGCTCAGGAACGATCCGCGCGTGACGGTGCTGGAGCGGACGAACGCGCGATATATGGAACCCGCCTGGTTCGAAACGCCGCTGGATTTTGCGTCTATCGACGTGTCGTTCATCTCGCTCGACAAGATTTTGCCCGCGCTGTGGAACTGTCTGGCCGAGGATGGCGTGGTCGTCGCGCTGATCAAGCCGCAGTTTGAGGCGGGCAGGGACAAGGTCGGCAAGCACGGCGTCGTTTCGCAAAAAGAAACGCACGTTGAAGTGATCGACAGGATTCGATCGGTCGCGGAGGAAATCGGGTATTTTGTGAACGGTCTTTCCTTTTCTCCCATACGCGGGCCGAAAGGAAATATCGAATTTCTGATACTACTGCAAAAATGTATATATAAAACAACTGCAGTTGCGCAAATCGACCATAACACGGCGGTTTCCGTCGTGAATCAAGCGCATGGATGATGCATATTGAATGTAAATATTCACAATTCCGCTTGTATTTTTATAAATCTGGACGTATAATATGGGTATCATTTTAAATCCGGGGTATACGATATGAGAATCGGCTTTGCCGGAAATCTCGAAAAGCAGGGCATCGCCGAATACCGTGCCGAATTGATGAAGCAAGCCGAGCTGGCGGGCCATGCCTGCAAAGCATACAGCAACGGCGGCGAGATCAAGCTTGCTGAAAAAGCGCCGGAGCTTCTCGTCGTTGTCGGCGGAGACGGTTCGTTACTGCGGTTTGCGGCCGTTGCCGCGGAGCGGGACATACCGATTCTCGGAGTCAATCTCGGCCGCATCGGCTTTTTAAGCGAAATTGCCGCCGAAGAGTTCGGCAATGCGCTCGAACGCATTTTGTCCGGCGATTACCGCGTCGAAGAGCGCATGATGCTGCGTTGCTGCGTGGACGGATGCGAATGCGCGAACTGCCTCAACGACGTGCTGGTGTTCAAGCAGTCGTTTTCCGGCACCATACAGGTTGGCCTCTCGTGCGACGGCAAGGACGTCGGCACCGTATTCTGCGACGGGATCATCGCTTCCACGCCGACGGGTTCTACGGCCTATAACCTTTCGGCTGGCGGACCGGTCGTCACGCAGAACCTTGAAGCGATAGCGGTCACGCCGGTGTGTTCGCATACCCTGCATGTGCGCCCGATCGTATCCTCTGCGGATTCCGTCTGGTCGTTCCATGTAAGCGGGACCGGCTTTGTCGCGGGCGACGGAATCCGGCTGCGCAAGGTCAACCCGGACGATGCCATCGTCGTAACAAAATCCGAACGAAGAGTAAAGTTTATCCGATTCGGCGAACAAAACGTCTTTGAACTCATTCATCGCAAGCTTTCGTAAGAGCAGAACGGAAGCTATGCGGAAACAAAGCGCATGCCGGTTTTTTACAAACGCCGGCAAGGGGCTTTGATATCCCGGCAGGCCCGGGGGTATGTGACCCGTTGTGTTAAGAAATCGCAGACGACGGGCGAAAATGATCGCGACATGAAAAACTATCGTAAGAATCAGTACGATAGGATGAACGTATCTCGTTGGAACCAGCAGTGCCAAATGTAGTTAGGCAGCCGAGGCTGCAAAAAGCAACGAACTTGCACTCATCATTATTTTGTATTGGGGATTACGAAATGAAAGCAAAACGTCATGATATGATTTCCAAGCTGATCGCTTCGGAAAACATCGAAACGCAGGAGGAGCTCGCAGGGAAACTGCGCGATCACGGGTTTTCCGTCACGCAGGCAACCGTGTCGCGCGACATCAAGGAACTCAGGCTGATCAAAGTGCTCACGCCGGAGGGACGATATCGCTACGCAACGGTGGAAAAAGCGGAGGCGGACCTGCAGGAGCGGTTTATCCGCATGTTCAGCAACTGTGTGCTTTCCGTTACGGCGGCGGGGACGCTGATCGTTATCAAAACGATCGCGGGCAGCGCGCCTGCGGCGGCGGAAGCGGTGGATTCGCTCAAGTGGCCGGACATTCTCGGCACGATCGCGGGCGACAACACGATTTTTA
>CAYUUB010000249.1:0-3674 GCA_964447725.1 uncultured Oscillospiraceae bacterium | reverse complement strand
CCGGCGGTTCGGACGACCAGCGGCAGTACTTCACACAGATTCAGGCAAGCGAAAGTGGTCTTGTCGTCACCGCCTATCAGCTGACACAGGCCGGCGACGCTTCCAAGGCGAACGGCTTTAGCGACTACACGGCGATCGACACGATAACTCTGACCAAGAGCCTCTCCGCACAGCGCAGCGAGGCCGAAGCGGCCGCCGAATCTGCGGTTACCGCCGAGGACGCAGAGCAGGCAGAAGCGGCCGGCTCCGGCTGGTGGAAAATCGCGATCGTCGGCGTTGCGGCGCTCGCCGCGGTCGCGGTGGCCATAGTGATCGTACGCAGGAAGAAGCAAAAGCCCGACAGCAAGGCGTAATACCGTTCGGGCAGGCCGGGGCGTAGAACCATTCCACGCTCCGGCCCTATATTTTGCCCGGATCGACCGCTTGCCTGAAATTCCATACAAACCGAACGCCCGTATCCGTAATCTTTATATTATTGCAATCGCAAACGTTTGCGATCCGTCTTGAAAATCTATCGTGAACAGGACACTTTTCCTGCTCCGGTCGAAACCGCCCCTTCCCTGCCATTTGCTTTATCCTTGGCATATCGCAATTAAAAGTTGCTCAATCTAAATGAAACGGATGCGGCGCTTGTTCGTTTATCCTGTAAGAACATGTTCTGAAGGGCAGGTTTTGAATAACACATTCAGCAGGACAAATTATCATTGACTATCCATGTGCTTTTTGATATTATAATATAACCTTATAGGAATCTATGGGGGCTTTATTTTAACTTTCTTCGCAAACGTTTTCGTAATTGGGGCAATACATTTATATGCAAATCACATTCTGGATTTTAGTCGCACTGACTTTTGTTTTTACCTATGTAAACGGATTCCACGACGGATGCAACGTGGTGGCGACGCTGATTGCAAGTCGCTCCATGAAGCCGTATCCGGCGTTGATCTGGGCCGCAGTTGTGGAGGTCCTTTCTCCGCTCGCGATTTTGGCGTTGGGGTCCAGCGTGTCGGACACGATTAAAAAGCTCGTCGCGGAGAGCTGTTATACCGACCCTCAAGCGAAAAGCATTGCGCTGGCTTTTATCACGGCCGGAATTTTGGCGGCCATCCTCTGGAACCTGGCGACATGGCTGTGTGCAATCCCCGCTTCCTCCTCCCATGCGCTGATCGGCGGCGTCGTGGGCGCGGGAATTGCGGCTTTCAGTACTCATGCCATATGCTGGAATTATTTCTGGGCAAAAATTGTCCTCATGATCTTTTTAACGCCCGTGGTGAGCTTCGTGGCCGGCTTCTGCATTTTGTCTTTGCTGCGGTTTTTGAGCCGGAACGCAAGCCTGCGTGCCAACACCTTTTTTACATACGCGCAGTGGGTGAATATGACGTTCCTGGCGTTTAACCACTCCTTCAACGATTCGCAGAAGTCAATTGGCATCGTAATGATCCTGATCGGTATTTTCGGAGGCGCAACGAACGTCATCCCCCTGTGGGTGATCGCCCTGGCGGGCGCAAGCCTGGCCTGCGGGATCGCGTTCGGCGGGTTTAAGATCATCAAGACCGTAGGTACCGGAATCTACAAGGTACAGGCCATCGACTCCTTCGCATCCCAATTGACGGCGGGCACGGTCATTCTGGTCTCTTCCCTGCTGGGCGCGCCGGTTTCATCCAGCCAGATCGTGTCGTCCTCTATTATGGGTGTCGGGGCGGCGGAACGGTACAAGGCGGTAAAGTGGAACGTCGCCGGCCGAATTTTGATCTCCTGGTTTATTACAATCCCCATCGCCGGGTTGCTTGGAGCTGCTTTATTCTATTTGTTCTCGCTAATTTTCTGATCGGAAGGAGTGTTCTGATGTTAAAACGAAAAACAAATCTCGACTTTTACGGTATCCTGATCCAGCAGGCACAAATCGTTCGCGATACGGTTTATGCGCTGTACACGTTTTGCGAAACCCCCACTCGCGAAAACGGCGATTTCGTAAAAACCCAGGAACATGAAGCCGATCAGGTTCACTACCGGCTGGTCGATGCGATCAACCGCACGTTTATCACCCCCATCGACCGGGACGATCTCTTCCGGCTGTCCACGTCCATCGACGACCTGGCGGACTACGCCTGGACCACGGTAAAAGACCTTCGCATCTACGACATATCGCCGGATAAAAATCTGGCGGCTATGGTGGAAATTCTTTTGCAGATGGCCGACGGCCTGCTGGGGTGCGTGAAACACCTGCGAAACAATCACGCGCAGGTCGCCCTGGAGGCCAAGAAAGTCAAGAAATTGGAAAATAATCTGAACGAAAAATATCACGAATCCATCGCAGAGCTTTTTACTTCCGACGATTTCAAAGAAATTTTAAAATATCGGGAAATATACAGCCACATGAATCACGCCTCCGACAAAGGCGACATCTGCGCGGACCTTCTTCAAAATATAGTCGTCAAGCTTTAGAACGATATCGCATAAAAGCGGATGCGATATCAGCCGGCGAGGGGCATTTGTGAAAAAACATGCAAAATTTTTGGAACGGGAGAACGACATTGCAATCTTCTAGCGTGAGCAAATCGAAAACCGACGGGAGCGAAGCGTTTAACTGGTGCTTTATCGGCTCAGGAACGCTTGCAAACTGCGTTGCAAAATCCATTCTTCCATCCGGCAGGCATAAAATTGCCGCGGTTTACACGCGAAGCTTTGAAAAATGCCGGCAATTCGCAGGCAAATACGGCGCCGTCCCGTATAAAACCGCTAAAGAAGCAATCTCCGCTCCCGATGTGGACGCGGTCTATGTCGTTACGCCGCACAGCAGCCATTGCGAGTATGCGATGCTTGCGCTTTCGCTTGAAAAGCCCGTCCTCTGTGAAAAGTCTTTCGCAGTAACGGCCCGTCAGGCGGAGGAAATGATTGCGTTTGCATCGGAAAAGAAGCTCTATATTGCCGAAGCGATGTGGACCTGGTTTGCGCCTGTCGCCAATCAAATAAAAGCCTGGCTCGACGGCGGGGAGTTCGGCAGGATTGATTCCGCCCTTGCCTGTTACCACATGAAAATCCAAAATTCCAATTCCAGGCATACGAACCCGGATACGGCGGGCGGCGCGCTGCTGGACATCGGCGTATATCCAATCACCTATCTATACCGCCTCTTCGGCTATCCGATCAAAATTGTATGCGCGGGCGAGCTCAAGGACGGGATCGACCTGTGCGAAGATGTTGCGATGACGTTCGAAAACGGGCACACGTATACCGCAACGGCCTCGTTCAAAGATTCCCGCGGTTCTGAAAAGCTGATTATAAAAGGGAGCAAAGCGAACATCACCGTCCCGGTGTTTCGTGCCGCAAACAGTGTCAGGCTCGTGCGAAAGGGCGGAGAAAACGAACGGTTTTCAGGGGACGGCTGGTATCTGAACGAATTCGACATCGTCGCTTCCGAAATTCGCGAAGGTCTTTTGGAGAGCCGTTTCGTTCCGCACCGTGCGACGCTGGACGTTATGCGTATTCTCGACGATTGCCGGCGTCAGATGGGCCTTGTATATCCGTTTGAGAGGTAACACGATCATAGAATCGTAGCCGGGCATATTGAACGCCCCCGGATTTGCAAATCCGGGGGCGTTCCTGTTACCGCTTAAAGACAGGCTCTTTGTCAATAGTTGGGGTAAAGGGAACAGAATAAGATTAGAGGTGGC
>CAYUUB010000248.1:0-3678 GCA_964447725.1 uncultured Oscillospiraceae bacterium | reverse complement strand
TGATCGACGAAAAACTCAATATGCGCGGCGTGCCCGTGCGCCTGATCGATACGGCCGGCATCCGCCGCGCCTCCGACGAAGCCGAGCGCATCGGCGTGGACCGCGCGCGCAGCGAACTCGGGACCGCGGACGTCGTGTACGTCGTGCTGGACGCGTCGAACGCGCTGACGGACGAGGACGCGGCGCTGCTGGAAGAAACGAAAGACACGACGCGGCTGATACTGCTGAACAAGCGCGACCTGCCGCGAAAGGTCGGGGGTCGCTTCGACGGTTCGATTTCGATCAGCGCGAAAACCGGCGAAGGGCTGGACGCGCTGCGCGACGCGATCTTGAAGCTCGCCGCACCGGAACGCAGCGACGGCACGTATATCACTAACGAGCGGCACATCAACGCGCTGGAACGCGCGCTGGTTTCGCTGACGGAGGCAAGGCGGGCGGCCGAACTGGACTGCGCGGCGACGGATATCAAAAACGCGCTGCACTACCTCGGCTCCATCACCGGAACGGACGTCGACGCGAGCGTGATCGACCGCATCTTCGCAAACTTTTGCGTGGGGAAATAGGTTCTTCTTCTTTTTTGAAAAAAGAGGCAAACCGTGCTTTCCTTCGAAAGGGAAGCAGGCAAAGGAACTTGCATTTAAATCTTTAAGAAACTAAATTGCAAAAGCAGTCAAAAAAGAGAGCGAAAAAAACGCTCTCTTTCATTAAGTGAAATTCTTTTGCCCACTTTTCTTTTAAGAAAAGTGCGGTAAGAAAAGTAAGGGTCAGCCGAAGATGCCGCGCTTCGGGATGAACGCGGAATCGAAATGCTCCATCACGCCGCCGTAGGTCGCCGCCAGATAGATGGCCCGGGTGGTCAGCTCGTTGATCCGCTCCGGCTTCAGCGGACTGACGACGTGCAGCGCGATGTAATACGACGGCTCGCGCTCCGGAATGTAGTCCGTTTCGCCGATGGCGTAGCCGAGCGATTTTGCGTTCTCCGCAAAGAGCGCGCGTCCGTTTGCGCTCGGGAAATAAAAATACAGGTTGACGCGACGAAACGCATCGTTGTCGTCACCGCGGGCGCGGAGCGACTGGATATACCGCTCGTTATCGACGGACTGGCGCTTGGCGCTGTCCGGCACGAGCAGCCGGTAATACGTCTGGCGATTGGGTTCCTCGGCCTTGAAGCATTCGAGCCGGAGCCCGTCCTCTTCGTCGCAATACGCTTTGAGCGGAACGAGCAGGCGCGCGTCCGGCGTGTAGAAGTAATACCGGCGCTGGGCGGCAATATCGATCCAGCCGACAAACGCGCACTGGTCGCCAAGTATCTTTAAGCACTCCTTGCCGACGGCGTCGAGCAGCCGCTGTTCGCGCGAAGCAAACGCCTGCGCCTCCTGCTTTTTCGGATAGCAGGAAACGTACAGCAGCGTCGTAAAATCGCCGAGCGAATCGAACTCGTCCACGTACTTCAGATCGACGTTGAACCGAGCCGGAAGCCCCTGCAATTCCCAATCGTAGACGTACCAATCAGTCATGAATCAAAACCGCCTTGATGCGGCGAACGCCCGCGCTCGACGCCTGCTCCTTTTTGATTTTGAATTTACCGAGCTCGCCGGTGTGAGCTGCGTGCGGGCCGCCGCAGATTTCGCAGCTGACGCCGTTCACGGTGTAGACCTTGACCTTCGAGCCGTACTTGTTTTCAAACAGGCCGATCGCGCCGCCGGCCTTCGCCTCGTCGACGGTCATCTCGTCGCAGGTGACGGGGATGTCGCGCTCGATCGCGTCGTTGACGTAATCTTCGACGGCCTTCAGCTCCTCCGGGGTCAGCTTACGCGGGAAGCTGAAATCGAAGCGGAGCCGCTCGGCGGTGATGTTGCTGCCCTTCTGGGCGACGCTGTCGTCGCTGAGCACATGGCGCAGCGCGGCCTGGAGCAGGTGCGTCGCAGTGTGCAGGCGCGCGGTTTCGACCGTGTGGTCGGCCAGCCCGCCCTGAAAGCGCTGCTCCGCGCCCGCGTGCGAAAGTTCCTGATGCGCCTTGAACGCTTCGGCAAAGCCGTCGAGGTCAACCTTGAGGTTGCGCTCCGCGGCAAGCTCCTGCGTCAGCTCGATCGGGAAACCGTAGGTGTCGTAGAGGTGGAACGCGCTGGCCCCGTCGATCACGTCGCCGGAGAGCGACGAAAGCAGTTCGTCGAACTTGCGCATGCCTTTTTTGAGCGTGTGCTCGAAACGCGCTTCCTCTTTCGTCAGTTCGTTCATGATCTTGTCGCGATTGTCGCACAACTCCCGATAGAATCCGCCGTACTGGCCGATCACCGCGTCGGCGATCTTGCAGAGGCTCCCGTCCGGGATGTCGAGCTGCATGGCGAAGCGGATCGAGCGGCGGATCAGCCTGCGCAGGATGTAACCCTGGTCGACGTTGCTCGGCGTGATGCCGCGCTGGTCGCCGAGCATGAACGTGGCGCAGCGGATGTGGTCGGCGATGATGCGGAACATGCGCGTCGTCTCCTCACCGTCGCCGTAGCGTTTGCCGGAAAGTTCCGCGATCGCGGCGATGATGCCGGAAAATGCGTCCGTATCGTAAACGCTTTCGACGCCCTGCAGCGTTGCGACCGTGCGGTCGAGACCCATGCCGGTGTCGACGTTTTTCTGCTTAAGCGGTTCGAACGTGCCGTCCGCGGTCTTGTTGTATTCCATGAACACGTTGTTCCAGATTTCGAGGTACTTGCCGCAGTCGCAGCCGGCCTTGCAGTCCGGCCCGCAGGGCGCTTTGCCGGTGTCGTAGAAGATTTCGGTGTCCGGCCCGCACGGACCGGTCTGCCCGGCGGGACCCCACCAGTTATTTTTCCTCGGCAGGTAGACGATGTGGTCCGGTTTAACGCCCATCGACACCCAGCGATCGTGCGCAACGGTGTCACGCGGGGCGTTTTCGTTGCCCTCGAAGCAGGTGAAGTACAAAAGGTCCGGATCGATGCCGAGCCAGTCGTCGCCGGTCAAAAACTCCCACGAGTAAGCGATCGATTCCTTTTTAAAATAGTCGCCGAGCGACCAGTTGCCGAGCATCTCGAAAAACGTGCAGTGGGACGCGTCGCCGACCTCGTCGATATCGCCGGTGCGCACGCACTTCTGGACGTTGACGAGGCGCGTGCCCTCGGGGTGCTTTTCACCCATCAGGTACGGCACGAGCGGGTGCATGCCCGCGGTCGTGAACAGGACGGTCGGGTCGTTTTCCGGAATGAGCGAGGCCGACGGGATCACAGCGTGCCCTTTGGACACAAAAAAGTCTAAATAAAGCTGACGAAGCTCTTTGCTGGTCATGGATTTCATAGCAAAAGGTACTACTCCTTGCGGTCAAAATTTCCTATATAGAATACAGCATGCAAAGTTGCTTTGTCAACGAGCGGGCCCGCGCATTCCGGTGGTTTTCGCGCCTCGGGGTACGGACGGCCCGCCCGAACGGGCGCTTTGCGGCGGCAGTGTGGAACGCATGAAAAAAACTTCAAAAAGTATGCAATTAGCCCTTGCTTTTTCGGGGCGATGGCAGTAGAATCATAAGGCACTCTGAGTGCGGGGCAAATCGAGCGGCTGGCAATGTCGGCGTTTTGAAAAAAACATCAAAAAAGCGGTTGACATTTCACCCCCGAATTGCTATACTAAACAAGCTGTCGCGAGAAACGAGAGCGGGCCTAGGAAGCGAGG
>CAYUUB010000247.1:0-3690 GCA_964447725.1 uncultured Oscillospiraceae bacterium | reverse complement strand
CGGAGCAGGAAGTCGTGATCCTCGCGCGCCCTTCGGAGAAGAACAAAACATTGCTCGCTCCCTATGAGGGCCGGACAGGGCTGTCGATTCGCTGGGGCGACCTGAAAAATTACGACGATGTTTACGCCTGCGTTGAAGGCGCAGACATCGTGCTGCATGTTGCGGCGTTCGTTTCGCCCGCGGCGGATTATTACCCCGAAGAGGCCATGAAGGTCAACTTCGGTTCGACGCGCAACATCATCCGCGCAATCCGCGAGCAAAAGCGCGAAAACGACGTCCGGTTCGTCTACATCGGCACGGTCGCCGAAACGGGGGACCGCATGCCGCCGATCCACTGGGGAAGGGTGGGCGATCCCATTAAGCCAAGCGTATACGACTACTATGCGGTCTCCAAAATCGCATCGGAGCGGCTCGTGATCGAGTCCGGGCTCAAGTACTGGGTGAGCCTGCGGCAGACCGGCATCATCGGCCCGAAGATGAGCGAGATTGACGACGCGATCATGTTCCACAACTGCTTGGACAACGTGCTCGAATATGTCTCCGACCGCGACTCCGCCGTGCTGATGAAAAACCTTTGCGACGAAACGCGCGGCGGGACGCTGCCGGAGAGCTTCTGGAACCATATTTACAATATCGGCGGCGGCCCTGGCTGCAGAACCAGCACATACGATATGTACAAGGTGCTCTTCGGCGCGCTGGGCTTCACCGATCTTTCCAACGCGATGCAGGACGCGAAGTATTACGGCACGCGGAATTTCCACGGGCAGTATTATCTCGACTCCGACAAGCTGGAAAACTTCCTTCATTTTCAGCGCGACACGATGCAGTATTATTACGACTGTTATCTTAAGCAGCTCGGCTCTACGGCGACGATTGCGAAATTCATCACAAAGCTGCCCGGCGGGCAGAAACTGATCGGAAATGCGATGAAAAAGCGTTTTATAAAGGTCGCGCGCACCGAGCACGGTACGATGCGCTTCATCGAGGAAAACATGGAGGATCAAATCGCCGCGTACTGGGGATCGAAAGAGGCGATGGAGGCGATTCCTCCGCTGAAGGACTTCCGGCATTTTACCGATTGGAATACGGTGATTCCGATCGATCACGGATACGACGAATCAAAGCCGGAGAGCGAGCTGACGCTGGAGGACGTAAAGGCCGCGGCGGAGTTCCGCGGAGGGCAATGCCTGTCGACCGAAATGCAGAAAGGCGACTGGTCGACGAAACTTACGTTTCGCTGTGCGTTCGGGCACACGTTCGAGGCGAGCCCGCGCCTTGTACTCGAAGGCGGACACTGGTGCCCCGTCTGCGAACGGGAGAGCTGGAACTATCAGAATCGCGCGAAGGTTGACCCGTTCTTTGCGCAGGTTTGGTGCCCGCTGCATCCAAAGGATGAAGAACCGCGTGTTTATAAAAAAATCGTATCCGAGCCCGACGAGTAAAAAGGCGTATGGTTTTTATAAATTCATGGAGCGAGAACCGCGTCCGGGGGATGCATAAAGTGGCTCGATACGCCTGAATCCATGGGATTGCGTCTATAAACGTTATTTTGTTAAGAACGGCCCGCAGTGTTGCGGGCCGCTCTTAATTTTATGGATTTCGGCCTGTGCCGGGAGGGGAGCGGGTAAAAGGACCGCATGCTTGCTGCGCCTTTTGTGATGTTGTATTTTGGCTCTGCCATCGTCGAGAAGAATATAAAATCGATTGCAAAACGCCGCTTGTACCGGGATAATGCGCAAAAACTCGGTTGACGGAGAAAAACTGAGCGTATATAATATTAACCAAAACATTATGTTTACTATTTAGTATTGAATTCGATTGCATTCGGGAAATGAAGAGGCGCAACTTGAAAAATGTTACGATTTATGAAATTGCTGAAGCGGCCGGCGTATCGGCCAGCACGGTTTCGCGCGTCATCAACAACAAACCGGGCGTGAAGAAAGCGACAAAAAAGAGGGTGCTCGAATGTTTGGAAGAGCATCACTTCAGCCCGAACGAAACGGCGCGCGGGCTTGTGAATCAGTCTTCGAAAATGATCGGAATCTTGATTTCGGACATGCGGACGACGCATCATACCGACGGGATATATTACATACAGCGGGAGTTTTCCCGGCTGGGGTACGGCTGTCTGATAATGAATACCGGCTATGACGACGCGGACCGGGCACATTACATCCAATTGATGAATCAACGCCGCATAGAAGCCGCCGTGCTGATAGGCTCCACGTTTCAGTCCGACCTGGTAAAGGATGCGATCGAACAGTACCTCCCCAAAATACCTGTGATTATTGCAAACGGATATATTGATCTGCCAAACGTCTATGGTGTAATTGCCGACGAAAGGGGCGGAGTTGAGCGCTGCGTCGATCTGCTCCGGCGAAAGGGCTACCGATATCCGGCGTTTGCCGCGAACCGTGAAACCCCCAGCAATCATTTAAAGATGCAAGGCTTCTGCGACGGCGTTCGCCGCTGTTTCCCGGACCGTGAGCCGCTCGTTCTGGTCACCGGATCGGAGCAGGCGGAGATTGAAGGCGCGGTCAACCGGTTGTTCGAAGAACACCCGCAGACGGACAGCGTTGTTTTTTCCGAGGACCCAATGGCGGCAATCTGTATACGAACGCTGCATGATTGCGGGATCGACGTGCCCGGTCAGGTGGGCGTGATCGGCATCAATAATTCGTTCATTGCGGAGATTTGCAACCCCAGCCTGACGTCTCTGGACAATATGCTGCTGGATTTAAGCGTAGCGGCGGCGCGCAGTCTGATCGACGTTTTGCAGGGCCGGCACGTGGTGAAAAAAATGATGGTGTATTCGCGGCTGGTCGAACGGGAATCCACGCAAAGGGACGCGTCTGAATAATACGTAAACGTTGTGCGGCGAAAAAAAGCCCCGATTTTTTGAAAAGTGCTGAGTCTGAAGGAATCAGCACACTTTTTCTTCTGTATTTGCAATCGATAACAAAATATGCGAAAAATTGGCAAAAAAGGCCATGCATTCGAATGAAATAGCGGGGAAAATCGGCACAAAATTTAAAAGGAAGCCGTATAAAGCAACATATAATGCAATCGAAACCGCACTATAATCGGCTGTTATGAGCCAGGATATACTACAATTTAGGCAAAATTTGAAATTAGTTATTGCATTCTTCCTAAAGCGGTGTTACTATTATTGCAATCGAAACCAAAAATAATTAATTACTTATTTTTAGCACCACAAATCCGAATCTTTGGATAAGCTATAACGGAGGGGCAATTGAATATCACAATCTTAGGCGCGGGAGCAATGGGTTCGCTCTTTGGAGGGTACCTTTCCAGAAATAATCAAGTTTGGCTTGTTGACGTAAACGCGGCGCGCGTGAAGCGGATCAACGAGTGTGGCATTAAAATTCGGGAAAAGGACGGAGACGCCGTTTTTCATCCGACTGCGGTGACCGGAACGGCGGGGCTGGAGCCGATGGATTTGATCGTCGTCTTTGTAAAAGCGATGTTCACCGTTCAGGCGTTGGAAACCAACCGCCATCTGATTGGGAAAGATACGTACCTGATGACGCTGCAAAACGGAACCGGTCATGAAGAAAAACTGTTGCGCTTCGCGGATAAAAAACACGTTGTGATCGGCTCCACCCAGCACAACAGCTCTATTATCGAAGATGGCTACGTTAACCACGGCGGCGGCGGCGAAACCTATAT
>CAYUUB010000246.1:0-3695 GCA_964447725.1 uncultured Oscillospiraceae bacterium | reverse complement strand
GTGTTTTCGATGACGACGATCGAGTTGTCGACCAGCATGCCGACGCCGACGGCAAGGCCCGCCATGGAGATGATGTTCATGGTCACGCCTGAGAAATACATCAGCACGATGGCGAACGTCAGGCTGATGGGGATGGAGCAGGAGATAATCAGCGTCGGGCGCACGTCGCGGAGGAAGAGGAAGAGGATGATGATAGCCAGCGCCGCGCCGAGCACGATGTTCTGTAAAACGGAATTGATCACGAGGTGGATATAATCGCCCTGATCCATCAGCTTTGAGAACTGCAGCCCGGGATATTCGCTTTCCAGCGAACTGATTTCATCATCCAGATTCGCCGAAGCCGTTGCGGTGGCGTAGTTGCTTTGCTTGTTGAGCGTAAGCAGGATGCCGCTGTCGCCGTCGATCTTCGCGTATGTGGAATCCGAGTTGTCGCTGACGTAGATGTCCGCAACGTCGCAAAGGCGGATCGGGTCCAGCCCGTCCAGCCCGAGATCGAAGAGGACGAGGTCCTCCAGCTCGTCGGCGCTGGAAAACGCGTCCCCGACATAGACGAGCCATTCGCTCCCGCCGTCGTCGTCCGCGGCGTACCCGGCGGGCATTTCAAAGTTCTGCGCGCCTAAAATCGCACCGACGGTTTCCAGCGTGAGCAGGTTGTCCAGGTCCGCGCTGTCGTAAGCGTTCTGCTTTGCCTCGGAGAGGGATTCTTTGTTTTCGTCCAGCGTTTCCTGCGAGTCCTCCAGCTGTTCGCGGCTGTCTTCCAGTTTTTCTTCGCTGCTGTTGAGCTTGGACCGGCCGGAGGAAATCTCCTCGCGTGCCTTGGTTTCGGAAGTATTTAACTGCGTGTAACCGTCTTCGATCTGGTCGAGCCCGTCGTCGATTTGCGCGATGGCCGCGTCGATCCCCGCGATGTCCGTAATTCCAGCCGACGCGGTGAATGCCGCCCAGGCTTCCGACTGCTGGGTCTCCAGCGCGGCTTTCTGCGCCTCAAGCGCCGTTTTCTGCGCGGCGAGTTCGTCGCGCTGCGCAATCAGCGCGTTCTTCTCGTCACCGTCCGGCATGGTCGCGATGTTGGCGTCCAGCCCGGCGATGCTCGTATCCAGCGCGGAGATGTTGGCGTCCAGCTCGGCGATGCCGCTTTCCAGCGACTGGAAATTGCTCTTTGCTTCGACCAGCTGGCTGCGCTGCGAAGTCAGGTCGGCCTTTTGCGAGTCCAGCTCGCTTTTGGTGGCAACGACCTGCTCGTCAAGCTCTTTGCTCGCGCTGTTGAGCTGGCGGCGGCCGCTCGCGATTTTCTTTTCGCCGGTTTCGATCTGCTCGTAACCGTCGTCGATTTCGGACTGCGCGTCGGCAAGCTGCGTTTCGCTGTCGGCAAACTCGCCGTCCACCGCGGCGCGGATCAGGACGTTCATTTCGTCCATTTTGTCCTGCCGCAAAACGACGTTGACCTGCTCGGAAATCAGGCCGCTCGAAGTAACGCTTGCGATTCCTTCCACGCCTTCGAGCCGCGGAAGTACGGTGTCTTCGTAAAACTGCGTCATCTCCGCCGTGCTGTAACCGTCGCGTTCAATCGCGATTGCGGCCAGGGGCAGCAGGTTCGGGTTGATGTTCATGATGGTCGACGTGCCGACGCTGTCGCTCCAGTCTGCGCTGAGCGCGTCCAGTTTTTCGCGGATGTTCATCGTGGTCGCGTCCATGTTCGCGTCGGACGAAAACTCCAGAAGCACGATCGAATAGTTTTCGCTGGACTGGGACGAGATGCTGTCGATACTGTCGAGCGTGGCCATCTCCTGTTCGATGGGCTTTGTAACGACCTTCTCGACCTCCTCCGGCGTCGCGCCGGTATAGCTTGTGAACACGACGACGTAGGGCAGGTCGATATTCGGCAAAAGGTCCGGCGTCATATTTGTGAACGCCACAACGCCGAGCACGATGATGAGAATGACCGCGACGGCGACGGTGTAGGGACGTTTGACGGAAAACTTGGCTAGCATACGCGCGCACCTCCCGCGGTTTCGGCGCGGACCATGCCGCCCTTGAGGATTTCAAGCTGTCGCGTCAGCCGCGCGCGCAGCGCCGCGGCGTTCTGCGGATTGCAAAACAGCTCCGCCAGCGTAAACGCAAGCAGAGAAAACAGAATTTCGAGCATCGCGAGCAGATCGTCCCGGCCGGAGCAGTTGAGAGCGCTCGCGTCGATCAGGTCGATGTTTCTCGTGAGTATCGAAATATTGGAAAACGGGTCTTTCCCGTCGACGGGTTTTGCAGGCGAGCGGTAATCGAACAGGTGCCGCATGATCAGAAGGTTCGACTCGTCCGAAGCAAACGCAACGGATTCGTCAAAGCCGGAAAGCACGGTCAGAAATACGTCCCCGTTCTGTTCCTTGAGCGTGCGCACCGCACTCTCCTGCATGCGCGCGCGGTATTCCGTCAGTAAAAAATCGTACAGGTCGTTCCTGCTGATGAAATACTGATAGTAGCTGCCGCGCGGGATTCCGGCTTCGCGAACGATGCGGTTGATGGAAACTTCGCTGAACGACACGCGCGTGAGTTCGTTCCGGATTGCGCCGATGAGGCGCGCGCGCTTTTCCTGCGGCAGGTTAAAAAAAGTCTCTGTCGGCATGATTTCCTCCGTGGACCGCCCTTTTGCATACGGCTGGCTGCACGCTTGTAAGGGCGTTTTTGACACAATGTGACAGGCTGTCATATGACACCTTGTCACATGATAGACAAATAAGACGGCCGCGTCAAGAAGACGCGGCCGAAGTTCACATTGTTGCCTTAAATGTTTGTATTTGTACCACTGCTTCCGTCAGGGCCGTTCCATCCAGATGATGACGGATTCCGAGATCGTCATGCCGAGTTTTTTCTGGAGCGCGAGCGACGGCGCATTGCCGACGGACACCTGGCAGAACGCCCGCCGCCCTGCATGTAATAAATGATTGATCATATGCGCTTCCAGCGCGAAGGCGAGGCCGCGCTTTCGAAACTCCGGCAGGACTTCCAGCATTCCGATGGAGCGTTCATCGTGCGTGCCGATGAAACCGGCCTGTGTTTCGCCGAAAAACGCGCCGAACATTCCGGCTTCTATGCGTTCGCGAACATACCCGGCGTCGTCGACCGTGCGGTAATGCGCGTGGACGAAGTCGATGTGTTGCATATCGAGCGGCCTGATGTCCGCGCCATCCGGCAGGGAATACGAAATCGGTCCGGCCTGCTCATACAGGCACTGATAGCAGTCCATAAAGGAGCCGAAACCGTGCTCCCGCATCAGCGGGGCTTTCAATTCCGGGCCGTGCAGCACAACGTAACAGCCGCCCCGTTCCGGCAGATGCGCAAGCAAACGCTGTAGAAACGCGTTTTCGGCGCCGGAGACAAAGGAGAGGGAAAACATCGTGTCGCTGCACGCTAAAACGCCGTCGTCCCCTCCGTAGAGAACGGATGCGGACGGCATTTCGAGCAACTCAAGCATGTCGACATGCCTGAGAAAATCGTGTTTGAGATAATTTGCTGTGGTCGGGTCCATGACGGCAGTTTAGCATAAAACGGGTCGGTTGACAAAGACGGCAAAACACTGCCGCCGGGAGATGTGAACCTTGCGTAAAGAAACGCCCGCACGTTCGCCGCGCGTTTGACATAGGATAGGCGGGATGGTACACTACGATAGGTATATTGTAGTGTAAAAAGGGGCGGTTTCGCCC
>CAYUUB010000245.1:0-3701 GCA_964447725.1 uncultured Oscillospiraceae bacterium | reverse complement strand
CCTTCAGCGCCGCCGAGACGTGCTGCGTCGAACAGTCGCCGACCACCGCGAGCCGGTAAGGCCGCATTCCCGCGGTGTCCTGTTTTCCCGCCTTTTTGAGTTGTTGAAACGTATATTGCAATGGTTTCCCTCCATATCAGAAACGTATCCGCCGCCGGGCCCAGTGCGTTTGCGCACGGCAAATGGTTAGACGCATGGAACCGTCTCGGTTGATTATAGCCTTTCGGCATGCGCCGCGTCAACGCCGGAGCGCGCAAAAACAGCGCGCGCTTTCGCGTTTAGCGTCTGTGACCGCGGTACATTGACGGGAACGCGTGTCAACCGTTACAATATTTTATATGACATAACTGAATCAGACCTTTAATTCAGAAAAGCTTTTTCAGGAGGGCAGCCGACATGCACGCTCGTTTCCTAAAACCCGCCGCGCTGATGCTTGCGCTCCTTTTTCTCTGCGGTTGCGCGATGCCCGCGCAACAAGCCGTTGCCGTAACGACCGATGCTCCTTCCGCCGTGCCGACGGCCGCTCCGACAAGCTCTTCGTCCCCGGAACCGACCGCAACGCCGGAATCGACGAATACCCCGGAGCAGATGCCGACCCCAACCGAAGCGCCGACGCCCGCGCCCGGCCCGCCGGACGGGTACACGCTCGCCCTTTCGGACGAGTTCGACGGCGACGCCATCGACGAAAGCGTCTGGACTTACGAGCTCGGCGCCTGGCCGTACAACAAGGAACTGGAATACTACACGGCGGACAACGCGTTTATCGAGGGCGGCTGCCTCGTCATCGAGGCGCGGCTAGAGACGGTCGAAAACCGTTCCTATACCTCTGCCCGGCTCAAAACGGAGGAGAAGTTCGACTTTACCTACGGCTATCTGGAGGTGCGCGCCGCACTGCCGGTCGCAACCGGCACATGGTCGGCCATCTGGCTGCTGCCGACGGACACGCGCTACGGCGGCTACCTGCATTCCGGCGAAATCGACATCGTCGAACGCGTAGGCTACGACGCAAAGCTCGTGCATGCGACGGTGCATACGTTCGAAAACAACTCTGTGGACGGCGACCCAATCTCCGCTTATGCGCGCATCGGCCGGCGGGACGCGTCCTTCCATATTTACGGCTTCCTGTGGACCGAGGACACGCTGCAGATCCTGCTCGACGGAAACGAAACGCTGCGTTACGAGCGGCCCGAAAACGCGGACTACACCGTCTGGCCGTTCGACGTGCCGTTCCATCTGATCCTCAACGTCGCCGTCGGCGGGAGCTGGGGCGGGATCAAGGGCGTGGACGACGAAGCGTTCCCCCAGCGGATGCTCGTGGACTATGTGCGCTACTATATCCCGCCGGACGCCGATTCTCCGGAATAACAAAGCCAGGGTGCGTTTCTAAAAGCATAAGCCGCGGTTTGAAGCCGCGGCTTTTTGTTCGTATCTTTTCAAGCACACAAACCGACTGTTTCATGTCGTTTCGTATACTTCAAACGCTTTTTTGTAGCGTCCCTCCCCGGCTCGCATTTCGGGGGGAAACAATCCCTTTTTCAACAAGCGCTTCATTGATCTGTCCGAAAAGCGAACCGCGCCGTCCGTATAATTTTCATAATAGTATTTTTGAATTTCATCCTTGCGTTCAACCCCTCCCGGCATGCGGTACGCGTTTTTTCGTTACTTGTCCTGCTTCTCTTCCGGTAAAAGCAAAACATGCGTCCCGTACTCCACGCCCGGCTTGAGGATGTACGCCTCGTGGAGCGCCGCCATGCCGGGCAGGTCGCCGCCGACGCCGCGCATCGCGCCGTCGAGGCTCAGCGTGGTTTCCGCATGCCTGGCCAGCTCGTGCTGATGTTCGGCTTCGTCCAGCTCCCGCTGGGTATAGCGCCATGCGGAAAAAATCAGGCTGTCGCCAAGATTTTTCACCGTAAGCCTCTTCCTTTCCCCCTCCAGCACAAGCGTTTCAATATCGCAGCGCGCGCCGTTTTCCTGCGGACGCATGTAGGGATGCTCCAACGCATCGATCTTCATGCCGTACGTCCCGATCGCGGAGCCCGTCTTCCGGTCGGGATAGTTCTCTTCCGGCCCTCTTCCAAGCCACTGCGCCGTGTCGAATCCGGCGGCAAGCGTGCATTGCAGTCCCGCGCGCAGCATCGTCCGCCGCCGCGAAACCGTGCGTTGGGTAATCTCGATTGAGCCGTCCCGGCGCACGAGATACCGGACCGTTGCCCGCTTTAACAGCGGATGCTTCCAGTCCGCCTCGATCGCAACGCCGCCGTCCGTCTCGCCGGCGCGCATGGTCGCACGCTGCCTGTCCGCCGCGCGCCGCCATGCGTCGACATTCAGATACCGCAGCATGGACGGCGCGAAGTTCGCCACGCCGCGGTCGTTGTCCGTCAGCGCGCGGTAAAAGTTCGGCGCCAGCGGCACAAAAAGGTGTTCCGTTTCGCCGGTGCGGCAGCTTACCAGCGCGCCGCCGGCAAAGCGCAGCGTAAAGCCGTCCCCCGAAACGATGATCGCGCCGTCTTCCTCCGCAAACGAAACGGGTCCGCCGCTCTGCACCCGTTTCGCTTTTTTTTCTGCCGGTTGCAGGACGAACTGGTCGAACGCCTGCTCGAATCCCGCTTCCGCCCACGGCGTCCGCCCGCGCAGCAGCCATCGAAACGTCAGCGTAACAAGCCCGTCCGGCAGTTCCGGCAAACCGAGCCGTATTTCTGCGGTTTCGCCCGGTTTCGTATCCTGATAGGCCTCCGGCGGAACGTCGCCGCCCGCGATTTCAGCACCGTCCGATTCCAGCGCCCAGATAAGCCGGTACGCCGACAGGTCGGAAAACATCTGCATGTTTTCGGCCCCGAACACACCGTTTTTCGCGTCGTGCGCCGTCACGCGCAGGGTTTCGTAACACTTTTTCACTTCCGCGGCCGCGGGGTGCGGCGTGCGGTCGCCGGCGACGATCCCGTTTGCGCAGAAGTACAGGCTGCTCCCCGTTGCGGAACGGCGTTTGTACCCATTTTTGCGGTCGTACTCCTCCGAAAAGTCCGTGCCGTAGAGCCAGCGTTCGCCGGACGCGCCGTTTTCACGGATCGACTGGTCGACAAAATCCCAGATGAAGCCGCCGCAGAGGTGGTCGTAACGTTCGAACGCGTCGGTGTGTTCCTTAAAGTTGCCAAGGCTGTTTTCCATACAGTGCGCATATTCGCATAATACGACCGGCATGGTCTCGTAATATTCCTTTTTAATATGGAAATGTTTTTTACTCGGCAGCCCGACGTTCGCGCCGAACGTCAGCGGCTTTTGCATGCAAAGCTTGCGAAAGAACGTCCGGTCGGGGTACATGCGGCTGATGAAATCGCTGCTTTTCGGGTCGACTTCGCCTTCGTAGTGGAAAGGCCGCGTGTCGTCGAGCGCTTCCGCCGCCGTTCGCATGGCGGCGAAGTTCGCGCCCGTGCCCGCCTCGTTGCCAAGGCTCCAGAACGCCACGCACGCGCGGTTGCGGTCGCGCAGGACCATGCGGCGCATGCGGTCGACGCAGGCCGCCATCCAAGCCGGGTCGCTCGCGGGAAGGAAATTCCGCACGCCGTGCGATTCCAGGTCGTTTTCATCCATCACGAGGATTCCCATCTCGTCGCAGACGTCGTACAGCCGTTCGTCGTTTGGATAGTGACTCGTGCGGATGGCGTTGATATTGTGCCGCTTCATGATCGCGACGTCCTGCCGGT
>CAYUUB010000244.1:0-3718 GCA_964447725.1 uncultured Oscillospiraceae bacterium | reverse complement strand
GCGGGCGTCGTGATCTCCAGCGTGCCGATCACGGATGTCGTTCCGCTGCAGATGAACGATTCCGTCGTTACGACCCAGTTCCCCATGACCACGCTGGAAGAACTCGGCCTGCTCAAGATGGACTTCCTCGGACTCAGAACGCTGACGGTCATCCGCGATACGCTCACGTTCATCGAGGAGGACGGCAAAAGCGCGCCCGATTTTCAAAAGCTCGAATTCAACGACCCCGCCGTGTACGAAATGATCGCCTCGGGAGACACGGACGGCGTGTTCCAGCTTGAATCCACCGGCATGCGGCAGTTTTTGCAGAAGCTCAAGCCGGACTGTTTCGAGGACCTGATCGCCGGGATATCGCTCTACCGGCCCGGCCCGATGGACCAGATCCCGCGCTATGTCAAGGGCAAGCACGATCCGACCAGCGTCGTTTATGCGCATCCGCTGCTGGAACCTATCCTGAAAACCACCTACGGCTGTATGGTGTATCAGGAGCAGGTCATGGAGATCGTGCGCGCGCTCGCGGGTTATTCCTACGGGCGCAGCGACCTCGTGCGCCGCGCGATGGCGAAAAAGAAACACAAGATCATGGCGCAGGAACGCGAGTATTTCATCCACGGCACGGAGGGCGTCGTCGGCGCGGTGAAAAACGGCGTGCCGGAGCCGGTCGCCAACCGGATTTTCGACGAAATGATGGACTTTGCGTCCTATGCGTTCAACAAATCGCACGCGGCGGCCTACGCCGTGCTCGCCTATCGGACGGCATATCTGAAATACTATTACCCGGTGGAGTTTTTAACCGCGCTGATCAACAGCTTTTTAAGCTCCTCCGACAAGGTCGCGGAGTACGTCTATTCCGCGCGGCGGCACGGCATATCGGTGCTGCCGCCGGACGTAAACAACTCCCGCGCGCGTTTCTCGACGGAAAACGGCGCCATCCGCTTCGGCCTTTCCGCCGTGAAAAACGTCGGCAGCGCCGCAATGGAGGCCATGGTCGCCGAGCGGACGGAGAACGGGCCGTTCACGAGCTTTTTCAACTTCTGCGACCGTGTCGATGGGCTGAACAAGCGCATGCTCGAAGGTCTGATCTACGCAGGGTGTTTCGACTCCATGGGCGGCAAACGCGCGCAATATATGATGGTCTACGAGCACGCGCTCGACGCTTCCGCCGCCGCAAGAAAAGCGCGCGGAACGGGCCAGCTCTCGCTGTTCGACATGGACCTCGGCGGCGAATCGCTCGAAACCGTTGAAACGCCGCTGCCCGACACGCCGGAGTGGAGCCACCCGATCATGCTCGCCAAGGAACGCGAATCGACCGGGCTGTACCTCTCCGGGCATCCGCTGGACAATTTTGAGAAGCAGCTCAAAAAACTCCCGTACACCGTCGCCGACCTCATGGAGGCGGACGGCACGACCGAAATCCGGGACGAAATGCAGGTCACCGTCGGCGGGATGCTCACCCAGTGCAAGCAGCGCCCGACGCGTTCCGGAAACGGCCTTATGGGATATGCCACGCTCGAAGGTGTCACCGGCAGCGTGGAAGCGGTGCTCTTCCCGCGGACGCTCCAGCAGGTCGGCGACCTGTTTGTCGACGACACGCCGGTACTGGCCAAGGGCAAGCTGAACATCCGCGAGGACCGCGCAAACTCCCTGCTTATCGATCGGCTGACTCCGCTGAGAGACGCGGACCGCAGCGTCTATATCAAGTTCGGCATGCTCGACGAGGAAACGATGCGCCGCGCCTGTAACTTTTTAAAGCGATATCCCGGCCGGACGCCGGTCGTCCTGTACGACGCGTCGAAAAAGATTGCAAAAGGCGTGCCGAAGGATTATTATATCGACCTTGACGGAATGTTCCCCGAGGAAGCGAAGGAACGCTTCGGGACGGATTCCGTCGTCATCAAATAGAATCGTCGCGCGGTCAAACGCGTGGAAAGGTAAAAATTTTATGTCTCCTTCCTCTCGCCCTCCCGTGAAAAAGAACGAAGAACGAATCCTCGAAGTAACCGCCCTGTCCAGCGAAGGCCAGGGCGTCGCCCGCGTGGACGGATACGCCGTGTTCGTCGTCGGCGCGCTCGCAAACGAAACGGTCAGAGCGCACGTTATCAAGGTCACGCCGTCCTATGCAATCGCAAAGACGCTTGAAGTCCTCACGCCCTCGCCCGAGCGCGTCCGGCCGGGTTGCCCCGTGTTCGCACAGTGCGGCGGATGCACGCTCTGGCACCTCGACTACTCCGCCCAGCTCGCGCAAAAGCAGCAGTGGGTGCGGGACGCACTGGAGCGGCTCGGCGGGTTCCAAAGCGTCACCATGCAGCCCATCGTCGGCATGGAGGAACCGAAGCGTTACCGCAACAAGGGCAGTTTCCCGTTCGGCATGCTCGGCAATGCCGTCGTGTTCGGCTTTTATGCGCCGCGCAGCCACCGGCTCGTCCCATTTTCCGACTGTCCGATTCAGGAAGAATCCGTTGTGGAAGCGGCGCGTCGCGTCGCCGCCTGGGCGAACGATTTTGGCGTCCCCGTCTATGACGAAACGACCGGCAAAGGCCAGCTTCGGCATGTCGTCGCGCGCGCAACGGCGGAAGGCGGACGCATGGCGGTCGTGGTCACGCGCGGCCCGCTCAAACACCGGGACGACCTGCTCGCCTATCTGGAAGATTTCGACAGCGTCTGGCACAACGAAAACCCGAAGGACACCAACGTTGTCTTCGGGGATCGCTTTACCCTGCTTTCCGGCAAACCCGCGCTGACCGAAACCATCGGGGACAGGCGCTTCTCCGTCGGCCCGCAGTCGTTTTTGCAGGTCAACCGCATCCAGACGCAGGCGCTGTACGAAGCCGCGAAAGAATTCCTGTCCCCAAGGCCGGACGAGACCGTCGTGGACGCATACTGCGGCGTCGGCACGATCTCGCTGTTTGTCGCGGACGGCTGCCATCGCGTCGTCGGCATCGAACAGGTCGCGCCCGCAGTCGGAGACGCAAAGCGCAACGCGGACGAAAACAGCGTGACAAACGCTTCGTTCGTCTGCGGCAACGTTGAGGACGTCCTGCCGAAGATGGTCGCCGCCGGGGAAAAAATCGACGCGGTCGTGCTCGACCCCCCGCGCAGGGGCTGCGACGCCGCCGCGCTGGAGGCGATTGCAAACAGCGGCGCAAACCGCGTGGTTTACGTTTCCTGTAACCCCGCGACGCTCGCGCGCGACTGCAAGCTTCTTGCCGAACGCGGGTTTTCGCTTTCCGCCGTCCGTCCTGTGGACATGTTCCCGCAAACGTGTCACGTCGAGACGGTCGTATTGATGTCAAGGGTGGAAAAGCAGGCGTGAGAAAGGCTTTGAAATAAGGAATTTTATGGGTTTATACGATAACTCATTTGTAAGAATATCGGTAAATATCATTTCATGGGAATATGTCGAAATAGGCTCAAACACCTGTAACAGAGCGATTTAGATGTCTATGCATGGCGTGTGGTTGATTTGGATGTTTTTTGGCTTTGGCGGGGTTGTGCGGTCAGGTTGAATGCACAAGTCGTATTGACTTAATCTGAAGAATGAATCAAGACTGGAAAACGGCTGCGATTGCTTGAATTTATAAATCTGACTGAACTCCGTATTTCAAGACATGGCTTTATATCATACAGTTACTTTATAATACTGCTTGAAAGGGGGACGGCCTATGAACTGGATACAATGCCTGTCGAAAACCATTCAATACATCGAAGACCATTTGAC
>CAYUUB010000243.1:0-3719 GCA_964447725.1 uncultured Oscillospiraceae bacterium | reverse complement strand
AAAAGCGGGACCTTGCCGATCTCCTTGAGGTACATGCGCACCGGGTCGTCGATGTTGATGCCCTCGGCCGACGCAATGGCCGTCTCGATCTGCTTGATCTCTTCGTTGATATCTTTTTCAACCTCAATGTCTTCCACAACGTCGATGTTGAGCTCTTCCAGCCGGTCGTAAACCCTTTCGACCTGCTCCTGATCGAGTTCGAGCTCCTCCAGCGCGTCCATGATCTCCTTGTAGGTCAGTACGCCCTTTTGTTTGCCCTTTTCAAAGAGTTCGTTGATCTTCTGCTTGCGTGTTTCCTTTGCGTCCAAGGTTCCCACTCCTTTCCTCAAAGCCCCCGCATCCGGAGGTTGAGCTTCTGCATTTCGCGTAATTTCTGCGAACGCTCGTCCGCCGTCAGCGACGGCTCGGCGAGCTGTTGTTTCATCGTTTCGATCCGGCAGGCGATATCGCACCGCTCGATACGCCTGAGGCAGTCCCGCGCGCCTTTTTCCGCCTCCGCGCACTCCATGTCCTCACGCAGGATCGCGGTGACCCGCTCGGCGGTCTCCTTTTCAAGCCCCGCGACCAGCAGCGGTATGTTCGGCGTTTCGCCGCGCTCGTACGCGCGCATCAGCGCCTCTGCAAAGGATTGCAGCCCCGCGTCGGCAAACGGCTGCCTGCCGTCCTGCTCCATAACGAGCTTTGCCGCCTCCTTCGAGCCGACCATCAGGCAGATCAGCGCGGACTCCGCGCGCGCGCGTTCGCCGTCCGTCTGCGGGTCCCGCCTGCGCGTCTCGCGTTTTTTCATCTGCGTCGGCCGATTCCCCGCTTCGTCCGGCCCGCGCGCGGCGTTCCCCTGCGCTTTCAGCGTTTCAAGGGAATAGCCGGTCTTTCTCGAAAGCTGCTGGTAATAGCGCTCCCGTTCGACCGGCGAAAGCCGGGCGATGAACCGGCAGGCGGAAATCGCGTACTGCTCGCGTTCGTTTTCGCTGTCGAGCGCATACCCGCGCGCCATGCTTTCGAGCTTGAAGGCGTTGAGCGCGAGCGCGTCGTCCTTGAGCGCGTCGAACGCTTCCTTCCCGTTTTGCCGGATGAACTCGTCCGGGTCCTGCTGGTTCGGGAAAACGACGACCCGCACCGTCAGCCCCTCGGCGGACAGGATGTCCAGCCCGCGGATCGTCGCGTTCTGGCCCGCCGCGTCGCCGTCGTAGGCGATGTATACGGTGCTTACGTAGCGTTTGAGCAATCTTGCCTGCTGCTGCGTCAGCGCCGTGCCCAGGCTCGCTACGGCGTTCGTAACGCCCGCCTCGTACAGCCCGATGACGTCCGTGTAGCCTTCGACCATCACGACGTCCGAAAGCTTTCCGCCCTTTTGCAGGTTCAGTCCGTAGAGATTGTTGCGCTTGTTGTAGAGCGGTGTGTCGCCGGTGTTGATGTATTTCGGTTTTTCCTCGTTGTTCAGCACGCGCGCGCCGAAGCCGATCACGCGGCCGTTGGTCGCGATGATCGGGAAGATCACCCGCCCGCGGTATGCGTCGTAAGTCCTGCCGGACTGTGCGTTTTTGACCAGAAGCCCCGCTTCCACGAGCTCCTCCGGCGCAAAGCCCTTTTCGCCGAGATAGTTTTTCAGCGCGTCCCATTCCGGCGGAGCGTAACCGATGCCGAAGCGCCGGACGGAATCGCTCGTGATGCCGCGCTTCTTCAAATATGCACGGCCCGCGCCGCCCTGTTCGCCGAGCAGCGTCTCCATAAAGAAGCGCGCCGCCAACCGGCAGGCCTCCGCGAGGCGCTCGCGTTTGGCCCTTGCCCGCTGCATCTCCGCGTCGTTGACTTCCTCCGGCATCGCCATTCCGACGCGGTTGGCGAGGAATTCGACCGCCTCGGGGAACGTCATGTGCTCCACGTCCATAACGAACTGGATCACGCCCCCGCCGATGTGGCAGCCGAAGCAGTAATAGAGCTGCTTGTCCGGCGAAACGGAGAACGACGGCGTTTTTTCGCCGTGTACGGGGCAAAGGCCCCACAGCCGCCGCCCCTTCGGTTTCAGATCGACATAGGAAGAGACGACGGAGACGATATCGTTTTTGCTCAAAAGCTCGTTGAGCCAGCTTTCGGGATATGCCATCCGACCATCCTTTCCCTGTTTTCAAAGTTTCCGGTTTTCAAAAATTTTTCTGCGTTTTCAAACGTATGCGTTTTAACCGGGCCGCGGCCCGAAAAGCCTCCGCCCTTTTTAAACCGCCTAATTAATATTCGACCATCCCGGCCCATTTCCTGCCTGAAATTGCAATTTATTATCGAAAATCCTGCAATTTATTTGCAGGGGTCGATATCCGCAAGGCTCGCTTCCATCCAGGATTTCGGTACGAAAAGGCGCACGTAGTCGCGGATGGCGTAGTTGTCCGTCATCCCGGCGATGTAGTCCGCCACCGCGCGTTCCTTGCCGTCGATCGTGAGATATTTGCGGTATTCGTCGGCAAGCCGGTCCGTGTGCGCAAGGTAGTATGCAAAGAGTTCCTCGACGACGTGCTTGGCCTTCTGCTCCTCGCTTTTGGCCACCGGGTTGTGGTAGACATGCGCAAACATAAAGTCGCGCAGCGCTTCGAACTGCTCCATGATCGGCTCCGACATGCGGATCGCCGGCTGATCGAAGCTCTGCTCCACAACGTCCAGTATCATGGTGTTGATCCGCCGGCCGTGGCTGTCGCCAAGCACGCTTACGCAGCTTTTCGGCAGGTCGCTTTCCGAGAGCACGCCCGCGCGGATCGCGTCGTCGATGTCGTGGTTGATGTAGGCGATCCGGTCCGCAAGCGACACCACGCAGCCTTCCAGCGTACAGGGATGCCCGTTCTTTTTGTGGTTGAGGATCCCGTCGCGCACCTCGTAGGTGAGGTTCAGCCCCTGGCCGTCGTTTTCGAGTTTTTCCACGACGCGCAGGCTCTGCACGTTGTGCTCGAACCCGTCCGGCAGCAACGCGTCGAGCACGTCCTCGCCGGAATGCCCGAACGGCGTGTGCCCGATGTCGTGCCCCATGGCGATGGCTTCCGTCAGGTCCTCGTTGAGCCGGAGCGCGCGGGAGATCGTCCGCGCGATCTGCGATACCTCCAGCGTGTGCGTCAGCCGCGTGCGGTAGTGGTCGCCCTGCGGCGAGAGGAACACCTGCGTTTTGTGCTTGAGCCGGCGGAACGACTTGCAGTGCAATATGCGGTCCCGGTCGCGGATAAAGTCCGTGCGGATTTCGCACTGCGGGATCGGCTTTTCGCGTCCGCGCGTGTTTTGCGACAGCGTCGCATACGGCGAAAGCGTCTCCGCCTGCACCCGTTCGTAGTAGGTCCGTGCGTTGACTTCCGGCATGGTCCTCATCCTCCGTTCTCTCGGTATGTATTCGCCGCCAGCGTGCGAATTCCTTGTTTTACCCCGGAATTCTGCCAAAAAAACCGCCTGCATCCTATCGTGCAGGCGGGTTTGCGTCGCAATTCGGTTGCCGCGTCACTCTTCGCTTTCGCAGCCGGGCACGTCGAACTCGATGGTCTCGTTGCAATACGGGCAGATCAGCCCGTCGTCGCTGTCGAGCATATCTTCGTCGAAATACACCGTTTCGCCGCAGTGCGGGCACTCCACTTCGATGAAGTCGTCCTCGTCGAACGCGTCCTCGTCGATGTCCAGCACGCTCTCGACATCGTCCAGCTCGTCGTAGATGCCGTCCACGCAGTCGCTCAGGTCCTCGATGCTCTCGTCCT
>CAYUUB010000242.1:0-3722 GCA_964447725.1 uncultured Oscillospiraceae bacterium | reverse complement strand
CGGCGGTTTTGAAAGGCTTCACCAATTCCGAAAAGCACTGCATGGAGATGTTCATGTACGCAGGGCGGAACGAACGCATCCCGGCCGTCGGCGAGGCGGCCCCGGCAAACACGGCTCCCGGCCCGGATTATCCCTCGCTGGTTGCAGTGAACCCCGATTTTAAGGACGCCGGTAAATTCTGGGACAAATTCTGACGCGCATATACGCTGCCGGAGCCTCCCGGCTCCGGCGGACTCCCCGAAAAGGAAGACGTGACGCATATGTGGTTTATGGGTGTGGATATGGGTACCTCCGGCTGCAAGGCCGTGGTATTCGACTCGAAATGGAACATAGCCTGCCAGGCATACCGGGAATATCCTATGTGTTTCCCCGGAGACGGCCTGCTGGAGCTGGATGCCGAACTGGTATGGAACGGCATCCGCGAAGTCATCCGCGAAGCAAACGAAAAGTCTGCGGAGCCGGTGGCTGCAATCGCGGTTTCCGCTATCGGGGACGTAATCGTCCCCGTGGACGAACAGGGCAAAAGCGTACGTAAATCGATCATCGATTTCGATTCCCGGGGCGGCGATGAGATTCAGGCATTTACAGAGCAGTTCGGCAGGCAGCGTTTTTTTGACCTGAGCGGAATGCCGCCCCTCTATATCGGCAGCCTCGCCAAGATTCTCTGGATGCGGGACCATGAGCCGGAGGTTTACCGGAAGGTTCGCCGGTGGGCGACCTGTGAAGATTTTATCGTGCAGCGGTTCGGTCTGCCGCCGACGGCCAGCTATTCGGAAGCCGCAAGAACCATGCTGTTCGATATCCGCAAAAAAGATTGGTCGGACGAAATCCTGCGCGAAATCCCGCTTGCAAAGGAGATGCTCCCCGCCGTGAAACCGTCGGGTACGCCGATTGGCCGAATGCCGGAAGCGGTCGCCAAAGATCTGGGCTTTCGGGCGTCTGTGAGCGTTGTCACCGGTGGCCACGACATGGTGTGCGCCGCGGTGGGCGCGGGGCTGGACGAGGAGCGCCCGTGGGAAGCCGTGGATATTGCGGGTACGATCGAAGGGATTGTGGCCGTAATGCGGGAGCCGAATACACGCCCGGCGATGTTGGAAAACTATTTCCCCTGCTACCCCGCATATTCGGGATTCGTAACCTTTTCGGTCAACCTGACCGCCGGTTGTATCGTGCGCTGGTACCGTGACCGGATTTCCCCGGAAGAGTATCAATGGTGCAAACAAAACGGCGTTAACTTTTATGAACATATGCAGCGGGAAATGGACCCGCAAACCCCCGGTTCGCTGCTGCTGCTGCCGCATTTTTCCGGCAGCGGAAATCCGTTTTTCTGCGCGGAGGCGCTGGGCGCGGTCTATGGCCTGACGCTGGATACCCGGCGCGAGGACATCGCCCGGGCGATTGTCGAGGGGCTTTGCTACGAACTGCGGCTGCATCTGGAAGCGTTCGAGCGGGCGGGCATTTCGCTGCGTACGATCCGCGCCGTCGGCGGCGGCGCGACCATAGACCGGCAGCTCCAACTGAAGGCGAACATTACCGGCCTTCGCGTGGTCAAGGGCGCCGTGTCGGAATCCTCGGCGCTTGGGGCGGCTGCTTACGCAGCTTTCGGCATTGACGCGCTCAAGAACCCCGCGGACGCATATCGCTCGGTTCAGGCGGGAGAAACCGTATTTGAACCGGATGGAAAAGCGCACGAGCGATTCCGGAAACAATTCGAACGTTATCGAAAATTAGCTTATTCGGCATTTGAAATAGACACTTTGAACACGCATCCGTCTGAACGGGAATTTTAACGTTTCGACAATTCCAGTATCTGAAAAAGGGGACGCGAGATATGCAATATCGTGAAATCGGCAAAAGCGGCGTGAAAGGTTCCGCCATCGCGCTGGGAACCTGGGCCATCGGCGGCGGCGGCTTCTGGGACGGTGCCGATGATGACGCGCAGGCAATACGAACCATTCAGGAAGCGGTTGAAAGCGGCATTTGCCTGATCGACACCGCGCCCGGCTACGGCGAAGGGAAATCCGAACGGCTGATTGGCCAGGCGATCAAAGGGTGCGACCGAAGCAAGCTGACGCTCTCAACCAAATGCGGCCTGATCTGGTGGGGCGATCAGGGCGGTTATATGCATACCCTGGACGGCAAGAATTATTACCGGAATCTGGAGCCCTATTCCATGCGGCAGGAAGTGGAGATGAGCCTTGAGCGTCTCGGCACGGACTACATCGATGTGTATTTCACGCACTGGCCTTCCCTGCCCAGTTATCCGACGCCCATCGAGCGCACCATGCAGGGCCTGGCCGACCTGAAAAAGGAAGGATTGATCAAAGCAATCGGCGCTTCGAACGTTGACCTGGACCAGATCCGGCAATATGAGGCCGCCGGTCAGCTGGACGCCGTCCAGCCGCCGTATAGCATGCTGAACCGCCAGATAGAAGGCGAAACGCTGGATTTTTGCATGGAGCACAGCATCAGCGTGTTTGCCTATTCGCCGTTGGAGCAGGGCTTGCTGACCGGCCGGATCGGCATGGATTACCAGCTTAAGGACGGCACCTACCGGAAGGATTACCTGACATGGTATCGGCCGGAAAACCGCATTCGCGTCATACGGATGCTGGACGGCTGGAAGGATTTGACGGAGAAATACCATTGCACGCTTTCGCAGCTCGTCATAGCCTGGACCATTGCGCAGCCCGGGATCACCGTCGCCCTGTGCGGGGCCCGGAAGACAAAGCATCTGGAAGAAAACGTCAGGGCTGGGAACCTGACGATAGAGAAAACGGACCTGGCGCGCATGCGTGCGGATGCAGAGGCGCTTGGCGCCGCCGAATAAACATTGATCGGCTCAGCCGATGCAGTATAGAAGCAAAGGAGGTCGTATTGCTTGGAAGAGTACATTCTGGAGCTAAAGGATATCGGTAAAACATTCTCCGGTGTCAACGTGCTCAGAGACATCAACATCCAGATTAAAAAGGGCGAAATCTTTGCGCTGATGGGCGAAAACGGCGCCGGCAAGTCCACCTTAATCAAGATAATCAGCGGTTATCACCGGCCTGATCCGGGCGGAGAGATCGTTGTGGGCGGGAAAAGGGCCGATTTTCACAAGCCCAAGGACGCTATGGACATGGGCATCCATACGATTTATCAGGAACTGACCCTTTGCCCCGATATGACGGTGGCAGAGAACATCGCGATCGACAAGCAGGATGAGTACCCGGGGTTTTTGACGCATAAAAAGGAATACGTCAAGGTTGCGAAGGACGCTTTGGACCGTCTGGGCCAAAGCATCAACCCAAACACGTATGTAAGGGATATCTCCATTGCAAAGCAGCAGATCGTGGAAATTGCGAAGGCTATTTCCGTAAAAGCGGAGATCGTTATCATGGACGAACCCACTTCGTCCATTTCGGAAAAGGACACGGCCGCCTTAATGCAGATTGCCCGTGATCTGCGCGACTCCGGCATCACCGTTATCTATATCTCGCATCGCATGCATGAGATCTTCCAGATAGCGGACCGGATTTGCGTACTGCGCGACGGCGCGCACGTGGCGACCGAGCCCATCGAATCGGTAACGCGGGCCAAGCTGATCGAACAGATGGTGGGACGCAAACTGGAAAACGAATTTCCCAAGCAACGGGCGACCATCGGCCAGGCAAGGCTGGTGGCGCGCAACCTGCGGCGTGGCTCGCGCGTGCGAGACGTCAGTCTGGAGGTGCGGCGAG
>CAYUUB010000241.1:0-3731 GCA_964447725.1 uncultured Oscillospiraceae bacterium | reverse complement strand
GCGTGAAGGGTGCTTTTTGTTTGCTTTATCTCTGGGTGGAGGTAACGACGAAATCGCAGGACCGCTCGACGTCAAGCAAAGAGAAGTATACGTTTTCAAGCGGAATCCAACGTCCGACGAACATTTTCAACATCTCTTCGCCGTTGCGCTGACGGATGCGCTCGATCTGGAGCGCGGGATCGACGCGATAAAAGAGGCGGATGTCGTAATACGGCGCGAGCAGCGGATGCATGCTGTATGCGCCTTCGACGATCGCTACCGGACGCGGCGTAACTTCGACGGGGTCCATCAAACGGTCGAGGCGGCAGTCGTATTTTACGATACGCGCCGTTTTACCGTTTGCGACCGGGACGAGGACGTCGCTCAAAAAGCGCTCGGCGTCGACGTTTCCGCCGGGTTGTGCGAGCCGTTCCGGGGTGCGCATGTGCGGCTGGAGGAAATAGTCGTCCATATGAAAGACGTTTGCCTGCAGAAGCTTGCCGAGTTGTTCCGCCGCGGTCGTTTTCCCGGCGCAGCTATTGCCGTCTATGGCGATCAGCACGCGCGGCTGTGTGTTCAGCAGCGCATGCACGCGGGCGGACACGGCGGCGTCCGCGCTGTCGGCAAAACGCTCCGGCGCAGGCATGCGCGTTCCGGCTTTATTCATGTTTGAGTGCTTGGCGTTTCCCATTTTATCAATGCTGTTCGAGCGTATTGAGAAAATATGCGCAGGCAAGCAGATCGGCCGAACCACCGGGGCTGGCCTGCCACATGCGACATTTTTCACCGAGCGCGCGAATCGCTTCCAGCATGGTCGGCCCGCCGGAAGGATAGCGGATGGCGATGCTGCGGGCCTGGCTTTTGAGTTCGCGGGCGATGGTTTCGCCGCAGCGTGCAAGCACGTTTGCGTCGTCCACATGCTCGATCAGGCGCAGCAGCGCGATCAGCCAGGCGTCCCATTCGCCTGCATTTTGGGCGATCGCCTCCCGGTAAGCGGGCAGCGCGACGGTGACGACCAGCGGGTATCCGTTTTCGGCCTCGCCGCGCGCGCCGGTCGCCCCATAGCGTTTATAGGCGCGCCCCGCACCCTGCTCAAGCTCTTTTGATACGCCGCGGCAGATCAGCGCCGCTTCCGCGGCGACCGGCAGCGGCTTCAGCGCGTCGTCATGCATGCTGCGGCGTTCCGCGGCATAACAAAGCACGCCGAGAAGAAAGATTGCGCCCTTGTGCGTATTTACGCCGTTTGTTGCAAGAAACATCGCTTTTTCCGCCTCGACGCCGTCCGCGCGGATGGCGGAAAGCTTACCGAAAGGCGGTTCGTTCGCGTCGTTCATACCCTGCGTGGCAAACCGCGCAAAGTAAGGCCGAAGCGCCTCCGCGCTTTTCAGCAGGAGCGAAAGGTCCATGTCCGCGTGCGCGCCGTTATTTTCCGCGTCCACGAGGCCGGGCTTCGGCGTAAGCCGCGCTTCAAATTCCAAAGCTTCATAAGCATACTGTCCGATTAATTCGGGCGTTAAATTCATAGCATATTCTCCACAAAGTATTTCAGCGTTTCAAATGCGTATAAATCCGATACGTTCGGACCCTGCGCTCATAGCGTGTTTCCCAGAATGTAGTCCAGCGTTGCCTGCGGCACGAGCGGACGAATCGCTTCGTAATCGCCGTCCCGCCAGAGCGCGCGCACGTGCGAGGCGGAAATCGGAACGCCGTCCTGCGTCTTCCTTCGAATAACGCGCACATCCACGCCGTGCGCGGGCAAAATGGACAGCAGGGCTTCGTTGTACGCCGCGGTCATAGGGTCGAGCGGCTCTTCGCCGACGTAGCGCACCTTGATGCCGCAGGCCGGAGCGATCTGCTCTGCGAAAAGCGTTGCGTCCAGCCGCGCGTGGGCAAGCGCCGCATCCGTCTTGTCCTTGAAAAAGTAATCGGGGAACGTGGCGCTGTTGATCACGTAATCGCCACCCGGCGCGACAACCGCATTGAAAAACTGCGCGCAGCACGCTTCTGCGAGGCGGAACCGCGCGTCTGCCGGGACGTGCGCCGCATCCTTGGACAGCACCAGTACAAGAAGGCGGTTACAATGCGTTGCGGCGGTTTGGACGAGGTGCAGATGTCCGTTTGTGAACGGATCGGCGTTCATGACGATTGCCGCGTCCGCTTTCGGCAGCGAAGCAAGATACCCGGAGAGCCCGTCGCGCCGGCTTTCCAGCAGCGCGGCGTCCGTGGTTTGCACGCGCTTGTAAAAGCAGAGCGAGGAAAACAGCGGCGCGTACTTCGGCTTCGTTACGACGAATACGTTCGGCACGCCTTCGTCGCGCAGCTTTTGATACAGGTGCGAAACCAACATGGGCAGGAGCCCTTCGCCGCGGGACCCGTCGTCGACGGCGAGCGAACGAATGGCGTTGCCCGCGATGCCGCCGAGGGCAAGCAGGGTGTCGCCGTCATAAACGCCGGCGAGGTACGTCACCGCCGTGTCCAGGCGGATATTGGAACGCGCATAGAAACCGTCGATTACGGCGCGGTCCAATGAAAGCGACATTGTTCGAATTTCCATATGTTCTCCCTCCGTCAGTCGGGCAGCGTTTCCGCCAGCGCGCGGACGGCCGATTGCACATCCTCCATCGAATGCAGGCGACGGGAAGCGCAGGCGCGCCCCGGTTTGCCGCAGACGATGCAGCCGCGCGGTTCGAACCCGACGCGTTCCCGGTCGATCGGCACACCGTCCGGGCCGATCACGTCCATGTCCCACAACCGTCCGTACGGCGCGGACTCCTCCAGCTTGCAAAGCTCCGTCTTCAGAAAATACGGGTCGGTTTTCACCGCGAGATACCCTTCGTTTCCAGTTGGGTACGCGTGCGCTTCGAACAGCAGCGGCACAAGCTCGTAGCGTTGTACGATACGGGAGATCGACCGTATGCCCGCGTCGAACAGGCGGCGGCTCTCCGGCGTCTGTTTGACGGCGCCGGGCGTAACGACCGTAAAGACGGCGAGGCACGCACCCTTATAGCGCGCAAGCAGTTGCTTTTGATAGGCCGAGCGCCGATCGCGGGCGGCGAGCACGTCCGGTAGTGAAATCTCCATATCGGCATTATAGCACAAGCGGCACAAAAGCGCGCGCCGTAAGCTGGACAAATGTGAAAACTACATATTAAAAGCATAAATATACAAAAATGCATATTTGCATGCAAAATATATACGCAAAACGCATGGATTGCGCAGAAATTGTGAAAATACGCATAAACTGGCGGATTGTGTGGTTGTATACAGCAATGCAAGCATGCTTGAATGGCGATATACTTGATAAAATTTGCCCGAAATGCCTTGAAATATGCATTACAAAAGGGTATTATTATGCATGGAAAACAAGTACATTTCGGAGGTGTCGCATACCATGCAAATCAAATCCTCAGCCGCCGCTGGAACGATGGAGTCCGGCGACATACTGATCGAAATCGAACCGAGCGAGAAGCAGGACGTGGAAGTCATACTGAAAAGTTCTGTTGCAAATGAATTCGGCAAGCAAATCGTAAAGACCATCCAAAACGCCGTGTCCGAATACGGACTGGAATACGCGACCGTGAACGCCGTGGACAAGGGCGCGCTGGATTGCACCATCCGCGCGCGCGTCGTTGCTGCTTGCCAGCGCGCAACCGGCGCGGACACGTTTGAATGGAGGCGGGAAGCATGAGCAGACTGAGACGAAGCATGCTGTTTGTGCCGGGCAACAATCCCGGAATGATGAGCGACGCGCA
>CAYUUB010000240.1:0-3765 GCA_964447725.1 uncultured Oscillospiraceae bacterium | reverse complement strand
TGTACGACCTTTACGTGCCCATTGTGACCGACTGTGACATCCCGATGCCGTATGAGGACGCAAAGACGCTGGTGAAAGAAGCGCTCAAGCCGCTCGGCGCGCCGTACGGCGAGCTGCTCGACAATGCGTATACCAAGGGCTGGATCGACGTTTATGAAACGCCGGGCAAGACCTCCGGCGCGTTCTGCGCGGGGATCTATGGTGCGCACCCGTATGTGCTGCTCAACTTCCAGGGCAAACTGGACGATGCGTTCACGCTCGGCCACGAGCTCGGCCACGCGATGCATTCGCATTTTTCCAACACGGCCCAGCCGTTTGAAACGGCGCAGTACCGCATCATGGTGGCGGAGGTCGCTTCCACCGTCAACGAAACGCTGATGACGTATCATCTGCTGGAGAACGAAACGGACAAGATGAAGCGCGCGTATTATATCACGCAGTTCCTCGAGTCCTTCCGCACGACGTGCTTTCGGCAGACGATGTTCGCAGAGTTCGAGCTCAAGTCGCACCGCATGGCGGAAAACGGCGAACCCCTCACCGTTGAGAGCCTTTCGGACATGTACCGCAAGCTCAACGAGCTGTATTACGACGGCGCGCACGTGGACGACAACATCGCGATCGAGTGGATGCGCGTCCCGCATTTCTACAACGCGTTTTACGTTTACCAGTACGCCACGGGCCTCTGCTCCGCGGTGAAGCTGGCGGACGACATCCTGCATCACGACGGGCTGGAGCGCTACCTGACGTTCCTTCAGAGCGGCGGCAGCGATTACCCGATCGAGGAACTCAAGGCCGCGGGCGTCGACCTGACGAAAAAAGAAAGCATCTTAGCCTCGCTCGACGTGTTCACTGCGTATGTGGACGAGCTCGACGAGCTGATGAAATAACCGAATAAAACAGAGGAGCGTTAAAAACGTATGGAAACCAAGGAATATGATGAAGCGCAGGCAAAGGCGTATATTCTGGACTGCTTCCAAAAACAGGGCGATTTTTCCGAAATTCTTGACGAAAAAAAGCTGGACGAAATGATCTCCGCCGTTATGGCGCTGGACGCGGCGTTTATGCATGAAACAGGCGCGGACGAAGACGAAATCTATGACGACGACGCGGCCTACGATTATATGCACGAGCGGATGATGAAACGGTTCCCGGACTATAAGATGTACATGCTGCGGCTCGTCGAGGATTACATGGACTACAGCGAGCGCTACCTCGACAGCCTCGGCCTGATCGACTGGGAGTAAGGCTGCGCCGCGGCGCGGGAAAACCCGGGCGGGGGACGGCGTTCCCCGCCTGATTCCATGTCGAATACGACGTACTGAAAAACTGAAAAAATCAAATCGATAATTTAGCATCGATTACTTCCATTTTCTAAAAAAATGCGTTATACTAAACAGAATTCAATTTAGTGTTATGTTTCGCTCGAAAGGAGACACCATGTATCGGATCGTAAAAAAACGCGCTCTGCATGAGACGGTCACGCTGATGGAGGTGGAGGCGCCGTACATCGCGAGGAAGGCAAAGGCGGGGCAGTTCATCATCCTGCGGATCGACGAAGACGGCGAGCGTATCCCGCTGACCGTCGCGGGGACGGACAAGCAACGTGGAACGGTGACCATCATTTTCCAGAAAGTCGGCTATACGACCAGACGGCTGGACTGCCTGAACGAAGGCGACGCGCTGCTGGACTTCGTCGGGCCGCTCGGCAAGGCCAGCGAGCTGGAAGGAATGAAGAAGGTCGCGGTGATCGGCGGCGGACTCGGCGTGGCGATCGCGTATCCGCAAGCCAAGGCGCTACACGAGCTGGGCGCGGAGGTCGACGTGATCGTGGGATTCCGCAACACCGACCTGATGATCCTCATCGACGAACTCAAGGCCGCAAGCAAAAACCTCTACATCATGACGGACGACGGGTCGAACGGGCACAAGGGGTTCGTAACGACCGCGCTGGAAGAGCAGCTGAAAGCGGGCAAACAGTACGACCATGTGATTGCGATCGGCCCGCTGGTCATGATGCGCGCGGTGTGCAACCTCACCAAGCAGTACGATATCCCGACCGTGATCTCCATGAACCCGATCATGGTGGACGGAACGGGCATGTGCGGCAGCTGCCGCGTGACCGTCGGCGGCGAAACGAAGTTTGCCTGCGTGGACGGGCCTGACTTCGACGGCTTCCTGGTCGACTGGGACGAGGCGATCGCCCGCGGCAAGATGTATAAAAAAGAGGAAGCCACGAGCATGGAGCGCAAGGCCTGCAACCTCATGGACGTGGAACTGCAGACCAAGCGGGGAGGAAACTGATATGCCGAATATGAGAATGACGAAACTGCCCGCACGCGAGCAGGCGCCGGACGTACGAAATAAGAATTTTAACGAAGTTTCGCAGGGTTACGATGAGGAAATGGCTGTCGACGAGGCGAAACGCTGCCTTAACTGCAAGCACAAGCCCTGCGTTTCGGGCTGCCCGGTGAACGTGCGCATTCCGGAGTTCATCCAGCTCGTAACGGAGCGGAAGTTTATGGAAGCGTACGAGGTCATCCGCTCGACCAACGCGCTGCCTGCGGTCTGCGGGCGCGTCTGCCCGCAGGAAACGCAGTGCGAAGCCAAGTGCGTGCGCGGCATCAAGGGCGAACCGGTCGCCATCGGACGGCTGGAGCGGTTCGTTGCGGATTACGCCATGACGCACGGCGCAAAACCCGCGGTTCCCAAGCCGGACAATGGCAAAAAAGTCGCCATCGTCGGCGGCGGACCGGCGGGGCTGACCTGTGCGGGCGATTTAAGGAAGCTCGGCTACGAAGTGACGATCTTCGAGGCGCTGCACACGCCCGGCGGCGTGCTGGTGTACGGCATCCCGGAATTCCGTCTGCCGAAGCAGCTGGTGCGGGACGAGATCAAGACTCTGCAGGACATCGGCGTAAAGATCGAGACCAACATGGTCATCGGCCGCACCATCACGCTGGACGAGCTGTTTGAAGAGGAGCATTACGACGCGGTCTTTATCGGAAGCGGCGCGGGGCTTCCGCGTTTCCAGAAGATTCCCGGCGAAAACCTCAACGGCGTGTATTCCGCAAACGAGTTTTTAACGCGCATCAACCTCATGAAGGCGTATACCTTCCCGAAGACGGACACGCCGGTCCAGGTCGGCAAAAACGTCGCCGTGGTCGGCGGCGGAAACGTCGCGATGGACGCGGCCAGGAGTGCAAAACGGCTCGGCGCGGAGAACGTATCTATCGTTTATCGCCGCAGCGAAGCGGAGATGCCCGCGCGTGTGGAGGAAGTGCATCACGCCAAGGAAGAAGGCATCGTCTTTAAGATGCTGACCAACCCGACCGAGATTCTCGGCGACGAAAACGGGCACGTGACCGGCATGACCTGCGTGGATATGGAGCTCGGCGAACCCGATGCGAGCGGACGCCGCCGTCCGGTGGTCAAGCCCGGCAGCGAACACCGTATGGACGTTAACACGGTCGTCATCGCCATCGGCAACAGCCCGAACCCGCTGATCAAGAATACGACCCCCGGCCTGAAAACGCAGAAGTGGGGCGGCATCATCGTGGACGAAGCGACCGGGAAAACGAGCCGCGAGCACGTGTACGCGGGCGGCGACACCGTCACGGGCGCGGCGACGGTCATCCTCGCCATGGGCGCCGGCAAGACCGCCGCGAAGGCGATCCACGAAGAACTGAGCAAGTAAAGCCCCTTCTTTTCTTAAGAGAAAAGAGGCAAAAGAATTCAGGAATGTGGAGAGCGGAATAAAAACGCTCT
>CAYUUB010000239.1:0-3829 GCA_964447725.1 uncultured Oscillospiraceae bacterium | reverse complement strand
GCGTGACGACGCTCGGCGATTATTTCAACCAGACGATCGTGTGCGTGGTCATCAATATCCTCGCGCTGCTTTTCGTGTTTATCATCGTGCGGCTGCTGCTGGGCTTTCTGATCCGCGGCGCGGAATACGGGCGCGGGGGATTCAAGGTGCTCGCCCGCGGCGACGGGCTGATCGGCGCGGGGCTCGGGCTCATCCACGGCGTGCTGGTGATGTTCGTCATCTTCATGCTCGTGCCGGTGGCGCTGACCGTCCTGCCGGAGCTGTACACGTATTTGAGCGAGTCGTTCTTCGGCGAGTTTTTCTATCAGGCGAACTTCCTGCTGTCGATCATCCCGGCAACTTAAACCGTTCAAAAGCGTGCTTTTGAACGGGGCAACCGCGCTTCGCCTCGCGAGTGCGGCGCGCGGACGGCAAAGCGCACAGGGGAATCGCCCGAAAGGGCGCTCCGTTGCGCCGGATGAACCGGCGCAGCCGGAACGTACGGGTTAAGGGTTGCGACCCTTAACAATCCCCCGGACTTTTTTGACAGGCCGACAGATTGATATCATTCTTTCGTTTCCTTTTCTTTTAGGAAAAGTAAGAAGCGAACCCCCCGAAAGGCAGGCGGATTTTGGTGCGGTTTATACGGAAATGGCTGGTGCCGGTGCTGGCGGCGATGATGCTTTGCGCCATCGCGCTTGCGTTCGTGCCGCTCACGGAGCGCGAGGAGGCGGCCGCGAAGGCCGACCTCGGCGAAATGCTGGACACGGCGTTTGCGCGGATCGAAGCCGGTAAGACGGCGGCGGCGCCCGTCGTCGTTGCGGAAAAGGAGAGCCTGCTCGAAAAGACGCGCGCGGTCGTGCGCTTCCTTGCGCACGACGACAACCTGCTCGCGACCGACGCGCTGATCGCGCTGTGCGAGCAGCTCGGCGCGGACCGGATCGACGTTGCGAACGCGGACGGCGTTTTGATCGCCTCGTCCGACGAAACGCGCGTCGGGCTCGACGTCGGCGCGGCGGACGGCTTTGCCTGGACCATGGGCGCGATCGACGAACCGGAATCCGAACTCGTGCAGACGGAGGACGGCGACGAAAGCATGATCTACTGCTGCGTTTCCCGTTCGGACATCGAAGGCTTCGTCCTGCTGACCCGCGACGACCCGTTTGTCGACGCCGCCGTTGAAGCAAGCGGCGCGGAGGCGCTGATTGCGGACATCGCGTACGGCGACGACCTGCTGTTCGTTGCGGAACCGGGCGGCGCGGACGGATATTTTTACGATGCGGACAGCCTCTGCCTGCGGAAAACGCAGGACGGGGTCACGCTCATCGCCGCGCGGGAGGTTTCGGACGTGTTCGCCGCGCGCAACGCCGCGCTGTTCGCGCTGGTCGTCGGGCTCATCTGCGTCATCGTCTGCGGGGTCGCGGCGTACCTGCTCCGGCTGGAGCCGGTCGTGATGCTCGACGAGGACGGCCGCAGGATCGAATCCGGCGAAAAGCGCGCTTCGCTGAACCCCGGCAGGGACGGGAAAAAGCCGGAGCCGCGGAAAAAGCCGCATAAAAAGGCGCGTCCGGAGCCGGCGGGCGACGGGCCGGACATGGACGAGCCGGAAGCCGGGACGGACCGGCCGGAGAAAAGCGGGAGCGCGGCCCGCAGGCAGCGCAGAAAGCGCAAACCGGACGAGACGGAACCGGAAGATCCGTTCGATAAGATCGTAGATTAATGATTGTTTTTGTCTTTGTATTTTGTGAAATACAGAGGCGGGGAAGGTCCGTTCGACAAGATCGTAGATTAAGGATTGTTTTTGTCTTTGTATTTTGTGAAATACAAAGGCAACCCGTCCGATCAGATCGCAGATTGAGAAAATAAATGTTTTTTGATTTTATGCTTTGGGAATACGCCGAAAGGTTTTTTTGATGTTCTGGTTTTGCGTTCGCAGCCTTTTTTCGGAATACGGCCGCCTGTTCCTGCGGCACATCGCGTTGGCGCACCCCGTTAAAACCGTCCGGGCGCTGTTTCGTTCGCGCGGAAAGCGGGAGGGCGACTTCGCCGCGCAGTCCGCGGAGTACGGCGCGTTTGCCCTGGGGCGCAGAAGCATCGTCGGGCTCGGGTTTTGCATGAAGCCGAAGGACGCGCCCTGCCCGTCGGGAAGCGACCTCCACGGCTGCGGATACCTGGAACGATACGCCGCAAACGGCGGCGCGCAGGTCCCGCCCGCCTGCCGGGACTGTTATATTCGGAAAACCGGCCTCGCCGCGCTCCGCAGGGGGTCGGCGTTCTATATCATGACCTCCGCGAAGGACATCCTCTTCGACGTGTTCAAACCGTCCCTCGAAACCGGGAAATTCGAAACCGGCGTTTTTACGCTGTGCCGGTATTCGTTTCAGCCGTTCTTTACGGGGATGTGCATCTCCGGCATCCGCGGGTTCCTGTTCCCGTTCTGCGAGGGCGACTGCCGGGACTACAAAACGTGGACGCGCGCGGACCGCGGCGAAAAGGACGAGCAGACGTTCCTGACGCAGGATGCGCGGTCGATGATCGAAACCCTGCTCGGCGGCGAACGGACGGGCGAAGGGGACGTTTCGTTCGAAAAGCGCGGCAACGTCTTTTATCCGGATTCGTTCGGTTCGTAAAAACAATAATGCGCAAAAACTGCCCTTTGCGGGCAGTTTTTTTGTTGATTATCATCGTTTCCTGGAAAAGCAATATTTTTGAATGTCAGTCCTGTATTTCAATTACGACGTCGTACTCCGACGCGACGGACTGCACGATCGGCTCGAAGAGGGATTGCACCTGCGTAATCGCGTATTCGTCCGCTTTTTCCATCATCTCGTCGGATTCGAGCTGCACGCGCATCGCGTCGTCGACGCTCTGTTCGAGCAAGTTGAGCTGCTCGTTGGTGAGCTTGATCTCGCCGAACGCAAAGAGCGCCTTCTCCGTCTCCTCGTACTCCGTGTTTTCGATGTCCACGGTCACGTACGCCAAAACCGCGTGCGGGATGGACACCGTCACCGTCAGGAGCGTTTCGTCCACGGAAACGTCGTCCTCCGAAAGCGCCGACAGGTCGACCGTGTACACGCCCGTGCCGAAGGAGCGGATGATCTGGTATTTTTCAAACAGCGCGAGGTTTGCAAGCGCCTGGGACACGCGGCTGGTCACGCTCACGTCCTGTTCGAGCACGACGAAATCGCTCTTTTCGCGCGACTCGCCGAGGATCGCGTTGGAAAAGTCGATTTTCGTGTAGCCCATCTCCTCGTCCGGCAGCAGCTCGGAGAGCGAGTCCGGCACGCTGATGGTCACGCTCGGCGAAAACAGCGAGCGCACCCTGGGAATCAGCACCAGCACCGCGAGCAGCACGATCACCAGCACCGCGATGCGCAGGACCCACTTCAGCCTGCGGAAGCGAAACGGCCTGCGCCGCCTGCGCGGGGGTTCGTCCCGGTCGTATCCGCCGGAGCCGTCCCTGTGCAGACGCTCGGCTTCCGCGCGCACGGCCGCGCTGCGTTCTTCGTCCTTCAGCCGCCCGGCGTCCGGCTTGTCCTGTTTCGCCATCCAATGCGCCCCCTCTCGAAATGCGGCTGTCCGCCGCGATGCGTGTTCTTACTGAATCCAGTATAAAGAGTATCCCGAACGCCTGTCAACAGCCTGCGAAAATCGGCACGTCTTGTTTGCGCTGCGGTCACGATTGGCGCGGCGGCGCGCGTAACTATGCGAATATTTTGCATGAAGTTGCAAAAAAACCGGCTGACGGCCTTGACGCGGGATGGCGGGACTGCTATAATAAACGCTAAATTGGATTGTATACACGCATGCACGCATGCGAATTCGACTAAGGTTATGTGCCCGCTTTTCT